>CABVAD010000008.1 GCA_902496265.1 uncultured Oscillospiraceae bacterium | reverse complement strand
AAAGGATTGAGTAAGAATGAAAGCTCCTGTTTTCGAGGGAATAGCAACCGCCCTCATCACACCTATCACACTTGACGGCATCGATTACAACGCCTTCGGACGGCTTATCGACTGGCAGATTGAAGAGGGCGTAAACGCTCTTGTTATCTGCGGCACAACGGGCGAGTCCTCTACCCTAACAGACGAGGAACACCGTGCCGCCATAGAATTTGCGGTAAAGAGAGCAAATCACCGTGTGCCGATTATCGCGGGTACCGGCTCTAATGACACCGCATATGCCCTTGATCTCACCGATTTTTCCTGCAAGGCGGGGGCAGACGGCGTGCTTGTTGTAACTCCTTATTACAACAAGGCGACCCAGAACGGCCTAATCAAAATGTTTTCGGACATTGCAGACAAGGCAACCGCACCCGTAATTCTTTACAATGTCCCCTCAAGGACAGGGGTTAACATTCAGCCTGAAACCGTTAAGGCGCTGTCCGAGCATCCGAATATTTCGGGAATTAAAGAAGCGAGCGGAAGTATTTCGGCAGTAGCCGAAATAGCGGCGCTGTGCGGCGACAATATCAACATTTATTCGGGCAACGACGACCAGACAGTGCCTATTATGTCGCTTGGCGGCAAGGGCTGTATTTCGGTGCTTTCCAACCTTTTGCCCAAAGAGTCGGCGGAGATGTGCGCTAAGTTTAAGGCGGGGGACGTTAAGGGTGCGGCGACAATGCAGCTTAAGTACCTGCCCCTTATCAACGCCCTTTTCAGCGAGGTTAATCCTATCCCCGTTAAGGCGGCTATGGCGGCTATGGGCTTCTGCGAAGACTACCTGCGCCTGCCCCTTACCCCAATGGAGGAGGCTCACCGCGAGGTGCTGTTCGCTGAAATGCGCAAGGCGGGAATTAAAATTTAAGGCGGCGGATTTATGAGAAAGATTGAATTTACAAAAATGCACGGAATCGGCAACGATTACATATATATCGACTGCTTTAAGCAGGATATACCCGACCCCGAGCATTTAGCTAAGGTTATGTCGCCCAGAAGAACAAGCGTCGGAAGCGACGGGGTTATTCTTATCTGCCCGTCAAAGGTGGCGGACGCGAAAATGCGTATGTTCAACCTTGACGGAAGCGAGGGCAAGATGTGCGGTAACGGCATACGCTGTGTGGGGAAATATATTTACGACACGGGGATTGCCCATAAGGAGACCCTTACGGTCGAGACCTTAAGCGGCATTAAAACCCTTAAGGTTACCGCAAAGGACGGTAGGGCGGTAAGCCTTACGGTAGATATGGGCGAGCCGATTTTAACGCCCCGCGACATCCCCGTTTTGTTTGACGGCGAGCGTATGATAAATGAGCCCTTAGAGGTTGGCTGCAAGGAGTACCGCATTACCGCCGTTTCAATGGGAAACCCCCACGCGGTGGTTTTCTGCGATAATGTAAAAGACCTTGACCTTGAAAAAATAGGTCCTGAGTTTGAATTTAACCCGATTTTCCCCGAGCAGGTCAACACCGAGTTTATAAGGGTTATAGATAACAAAACCCTTGAAATGCGGGTATGGGAGCGGGGCAGCGGCGAGACCTTTGCCTGCGGCACGGGCGCCTGCGCGGCGGCGGTGGCGGCGGTGCTTAACGGCTACTGCCAAAAGGGCGAGGAAATCACGGTGCATTTAAAATGCGGCGATTTAAATATAACCTATGCCGATAATTCTCATATATATATGAGGGGTGCGGCAGAGAAAGTTTACGACGGAGTGTATGAGCTATGAGTTTACAGATTAAGGTCAACGATAATTTCTTCAATGTTAAAAAGAACTATCTTTTTTCTGAGATTGCAAAGCGGGTAAACGCCTATTCGGCGGAGCACCCCGAGGCTAAAATCGTAAGGCTCGGGATAGGGGACGTAACCCTGCCCCTCTCCCCCGTTGTGGTTGAGGCTATGAAAAAGGCGGCGGACGAGATGGGCAACGCCGCGACCTTCAGGGGCTACGCTCCCGAATACGGCTATGACTTCCTGCGCGGGGCGATAGCCGAGTATTATAAAAAATTTCCTGTCAATTTAAGCGCGGAAGAGATTTTTGTATCGGACGGCGCTAAAAGCGACGTCGGCAATATAGTGGATATTTTAGGCGATAACGAGATTTTAATTCCCGACCCCGTTTATCCCGTTTATCTTGACAGCAACATTATGAGCGGCAGAAAGGTGAGCTTCCTAAAGGGCAGTAATGATAACGGCTTTTTGCCCCTGCCCGACGGCGTAGAGGAAAAGCCGTACGTGATTTATCTTTGCTCGCCTAATAACCCGACAGGCGCGGTCTACAGCCGCGAGGGGCTTAAAAGGTGGATAGATTTTGCCAATAAGACAGGCTCGCTTATAATATTTGACTCGGCTTACGAAGCCTTTATCAGCGGCGATTATCCCCACTCAATATACGAAATCGAGGGGGCGAAATCCTGTGCGGTCGAGATTTGCAGCTTCTCAAAAACTGCGGGCTTTACGGGTACTCGCTGTGCGTGGTCGGTATTCCCCGACGAATTAACGGTGGGAGATAACAAGCTTTCCTTCCTCTGGTCGAGAAGGCAGGCGACAAAGTTCAACGGCGTACCCTATGTTGTTCAGCGCGCCGCCGAAGCGGCTCTCTCTGACGAGGGTCAGGCGCAGTGCCGCGAGGCTATCGCCTATTATATGGAAAACGCCCGAATCATCGGCGAGGTGCTCAAAGAAAAGGGCATTGAGTTCACGGGCGGCGAAAATTCCCCCTACCTCTGGCTTAAATGCCCGAACGGTATGAAATCGTGGGAATTCTTTGATTTCCTGCTTCAAAATGCGCAGGTTGTCGGCACACCCGGCGCGGGCTTTGGCGAGGCGGGAGAGGGCTATTTCCGCCTTACCTCCTTCGGCAGCCGCGAATCCACCCTTGAAGCGGCAAAGCGCCTTAAAAAATTACTCTGATTATACTTTAGGTGAAACCAATGATTTGTGACAATATTTCAGTAAACGAAAAGGGACATCTGACCTTCGCAGGGTACGACACGGTCGAATTAGCCGAGAAATACGGCACACCCCTCTACTTAATGGACGAGGACAAAATCCGCGAACACGTCAGAGCCTACAAAACCGCTATGGCGGATTTCTTCCCCGCTGGTTCTATGCCCGAATTTGCAAGCAAGGCATTTGCCTGCAAGCAGATTTACCGCATTATGGCGGAGGAGGGAATCGACATTGACGTTGTTTCCCCCGGCGAAATTTACACCGCCGCCGCGGCGGGCTTTCCTATGGAGAACAGCTTTTTCCACGGCAACAACAAGACCGACGCGGACATTCGTTTTGCGATTGAAAACAAGGTAGGCTGTTTTGTAGTCGATAATGAGGACGAGTTATCAGCCATTGACCGCATAGCGGGCAAAATGGGCAAAAAGCAGAATATTTTGCTCAGAATTACCCCGGGAATCGACCCCCATACCCATAAAAAGATTTCCACCGGCTCGGTCGAATCAAAGTTCGGCACGGCTATCGAAACGGGTCAGGCTATGGAGATTGTAAAAAAGGCGCTTTCGCTTGAAAATGTTAAGCTTTGCGGCTTTCATTGCCATGTCGGCTCGCAGATTTTCGAGTCACAGCCCTTTACCGACGCGTCCGAGATAATGCTTACCTTTATCGCCGAGGTACGCGATACTTTAGGCTACACCGCGGAAATCCTTAATTTGGGCGGCGGCTTGGGCGTTCGCTATACTAAGGCCGACCCCGAAATCGACTACGGCGAGAAGATAAAAGAGGTTGCGGAAATTCTTAATACACAATGCAAGAAATTAAGGTTGTCTGTTCCTAAAATCCTTATGGAGCCGGGGCGCAGTCTTGTTGCCGACGCGGGTATGACCCTGTATACAGTCGGAAGCGTTAAGGAAATTAAGGGGTACAAAAATTACGTTTCGATTGACGGCGGTATGACCGACAATCCGCGCTACACCCTTTATGAATCGCCCTACACCGTTATTTTAGCCGACCGCGCAAACGACGAAAAGGACTATACCGCTACCGTTGCGGGACGGTGCTGTGAATCGGGCGACCTTATTCAAGAGGACGTCCAAATGCCGATGCCCCGCCGCGGCGAGATTTTGGCGGTGCTGACAACAGGAGCCTACAACTATTCAATGGCTTCAAACTACAACCGCGTGGGCAGACCGCCCGTTGTAATGCTCAATTCCGAGCGCGACTATATTGCGGTAAGACGCGAGACCCTAAAAGACCTCTGCGCGCTTGATGAATAAAAAACCAAACCCCTCCCTGTGTAAAGGTACACAAGGAGGGATTTTTATAACTGATTTATTTGCCGCTTAATTCCGCATTCCTAATTCCTAATTCCGAACTATATAAGGTAGAGTCCCGAATCAAGCACCGCGAAGCGGTTATCGCCCACCTTTACATACTGCCGCACAGGCTCGGAAAATTCCTCATATTCAAAAACGCTGTAGGTGTTAAGGTTAACTTCAAGCAGCTTTGAAGAACCGACATTGCTTACCATAACGGTATCTCCCTCGATAAAAAGCCCCGAGGGCTTATCAAACGGAGATTTATTTCCCCCGATTCTTAACTCCTCCCGCATTGCGGTAAGGTTGTAGCGAAGTAGTACGTTGCAATCAGCAAAGCTTGCCCAAAGCGCGTTTTTATAAAGGGCGATATCGGTAGCGTTATAGCCGCGGTATTTAAGCTCACCTGTCCAGACGGGGACGGCGTCCGCGCCCAAAAGCCGAGCCTCACCGTCCTGTGACAGCAAAAACACCTTGCCGTTAGGAAGGACTATTGATTTTGCGGTAATGTAGTTGTCGCACATAGCGGCAACCGCCCTGTAATTATTCCCGAATTTGGTAAGCAGATATATAGTGTTGACAATGTCGGTGAATCTGCCGTTGTCAAAGGTAATCATTTTATAGGAAACCAAGGCTTTTCCCTCGATAACGTCCTTACAGTAAGAAAAAATTATACCGCCCGATATGGGCAAAACCTCGTACACCTCGCCCGAAAAGACCTTTTTCATATGTTTTCACTCCGTGTTAAAGTTTTATTTTTCCCGCTTCAAGCATTTTTTGCGCCGCCAACAGCACCCCCGCGCGGGCGCTGTGAAAGTTAAGCCCGCCCTGCATCCAGGCGGCATAGGGCTCTCGGAGCGGGCCGTCCGCCGAAAGCTCGATAGACGCGCCGAGGGTAAAGGCGCCCGCCGCCATTATTACCTCGTCTGTATAGCCGGGCATCGCCCACGGCTCGGGCACGACAAAGGAATCAACAGGCGCGCCCGACTGCATACCCTGACAAAAGGCGATAAGTCCCTCTCTCGAACCCAAGGTTACGCACTGGATAATGTCGCCCCGCTTTTCATCATATTTCGGAGTAACTTCAAAGCCTAAGCTTTGGAACAAAGCCGCCGAGTAAACGGCGGTTTTAAGCGCCTCGCCCACAACATGCGGGGCGGAGAAAAGCCCCATATAAAGCTCACGGCTGTGACCCAAGGTAGCTCCCGCCTCGCGCCCTACACCGGGGCAGGTAAGCCTTGCCGCACACCTTTCTATAAGTTCATGCTTTCCCGCGATGTACCCGCCTGTCGGCGCAATTCCGCCGCCCGGATTTTTAATAAGCGAGCCTGCGATTATATCCGCCCCGACTTCGGTCGGTTCTTTTTTTTCTGTAAATTCGCCGTAGCAGTTATCCACCATAATAACCGAATCGGGGGAAACCTCACGCACGGCTTTACAGAGCTTTTCAATATCATCTATCGTAAGGCTGGGTCTTGTGCTGTAGCCGCGGGAGCGCTGAATATACGCCATCTTATACTTTTTAGCGGACAGCTCCGCTTTTATGGCCGCAATATCGGGCGTGCCGTCGGTTTTCAGCTCAACCTGAGCGTATTGTACACCGAAATCGGCAAGCGAGCCGTCGGTTTTTTCGTCAATGCCGAAAACGCCTGTAATAGTGTCATAGGGTCTGCCCGTTAGGCTTAGTACCCTGTCATTAGGTCTTAAAATACCGAAGAGAGCCACCGTTAAGGTATGCGTTCCCGAAACGAAATTATGGCGCATCAGCGCGTCCTGAGCTCCCACCGCGTCCGCCATAACCTTTTCTAAAATCTCGCGCCCACGGTCGTCGTAGCCGTAGCCCGTAGAGCCCGCCATTGCCGCTTCGCTCACGCCGTTTTTAATAAAGGCGGACAGCACCTTTAACTGGTTATATTCGGTGACCGAGTCAATTTCTTTAAATCGTTCTCCGCATTTTTCGGTTACTTCTCCGTTTAGTTTTAAAAGCCTTTCATCTATATTAAAAAAGCTGTTTATGCTTGTTGTCTGCACGAGTATCCCGCCTTGTATCTTTTTTGAAATCCGTTTTTTTCGTAAAATCCGATTAGCTTTTCTTCACAGCAGACAAGTAACTCCCTGCCGTGATTTTTCTGTAAAATTGCCTTTAACGCCAATGTGCCGAAGCCCTTTTCGCGGCTTACAATGCCGTTTAAAAGGGCGTAATTCCCTGTGTGAAGGGAAACCGCGGCGCATTTGTCTTTCACCGCAAAGCAGTCTGCAAGCCCATGGTTTATCCGCCTGCAAAAATCCACCGCGAAATAAGGGTATTCGGGCAGGGAAAATTCCTTTACATTTAAAATATCGTAAATTTCCTTGCTTGTCAGACTGTCGCTTAAGGCTTCGCCCGAAATATCCGCAACTCGTGACATAACCTCAACCGAATGTATATCGGAAAAGCCTAACGCCTTTAAAACATCAAAACTTCCGAAAATACTCCGCGGAGAAATCACCGAAATAAACTCCCGTATTTCGCTTATGTCGCCGTCCCTGCAAAACACCGTCATATCGCCGTCTGCAAGGGAAATATAAGCCCTGCCGCCGTCCTGCTCCCAGAAAAGCGTGTCTTTATCGTCCTTGTAGCAATCGAAAAGACACTTTATCCTTACATATTCGGCGTTCGGCTCGCTCGCTTCGGGCAGGCTGTCGGTAAGGCGTATCATTCGATTTTACCCGAACAAATGCCGTTTATCATATATTGTGCAAGCCTTGCCGCGTTTTCAATATCCTCTTTGTCCGCCACGCAAGAGGGGGAGTGGATATATCTGCAGGGCACCGAAATTGCAAGGGTTCTCACCCCGCCGCGGCTTAAATGCACCGCCCCGCTGTTATTGCCGCCCGCTACCGCCGCCTTCGGCTGACATTTTATTCCGCTGTTTAGCGCCGCGTCATAATACGCGCGGTCATATACCGCACCTTTGTCCATAAAGGATACGGCGGGTCCGTCACCTAAAACGCATACCCTTTTTGAAGCATCTACCCCCGCTATATCCGCGGCGGTGGTAGCCTCAAGCACAATTGCCGAATCGGGTGCTGCCGTAAAAGCCGCCGCCTTAGCGCCCCGCAAGCCGACCTCCTCTTGCACCGAAAAGGTCGCGTAAAAGTCGTAATCACTGTCATTAGTCAAAAGCGAAATCAGTATCGCACAGCCCGCGCGGTCATCAATCGCCTTTGCCTTTATTTTATTGCCCATTTGGATATATTCGCCGCAGATTACGGCGCGGTCGCCTATGCGCACAAGCCTTAACGCCTCCTCCTTAGAGGACGCGCCGATATCTATATAAAGACTGTCGGCTTTGGGAAGCTTTTTTCTTTCCTCCGACGAAATCAGGTGAATAGGCTTACCCGTGATAACGCCGTTAACATCACCGATTCTGACCCGGCGGAACATTAGCACGGCGGTGTCAATTCCGCCCACCGCCGAAAAGCTTAAAAAGCCGTCCGAGGTAACGGAGGTTATGATAAGCCCGACCTCGTCGGTATGCGCGTCAACCATAAGCCTTTTGACAGAGCGGTTTTTGCCCTTTTTAAAGGCGATAATACTGCCGAGCGGGTCGATTTTGTACTCGCAATGCCCCTTGATTTTGGAAATTATATAATCCCTTACCGCGTCTTCCCCGCCCGAAACGCCGTCAAGCGCGGTAAGCTCCCTTAAAATATCAAGCATTTAAAAGACCTCCCGACAGAATGTATTTTTCGAGCAGGTCACAGACCGAGTTAAGGTCGGAAAGGCTTAAGGTTTCAACCTCGGTATGCATATTTCTAAGCGGAATAGAGACCGTGCAGGTCTTGACCCCGCCGCGCGATACCGAAATAACGTCGGCGTTAGTACCCGTCTTACCGCCCATAGCCTCTAACTGATATTTAATGCCGTTTTGCTCGGCAACGCTTATAAGCCTGTCCGAGAGCGCGCGGCAAAGCACGGGCGAAACACCTATCATAGCGCCCTCGCCAAGTTTTCCGCACTCGGTTTCACTAATTCCTATGCCGTCGCCGAAGCTTACGTCAACCGCTATCGCCTCGTCGGCGTTTATATTAAACGCGGCGGTTGTCGCCCCGCGCATACCGAGCTCCTCCCCGTCGCTTAAAAGAATTACGACGCTGACGGGCAGTTCCTTTCCCGCAATCCGCTTTGCCGCCTCTAAAAGGCAGGCGACCCCCGAGCGGTCGTCAAAGGAACGTCCCGTTACCAAATCGCCCGAAAGGCAGGCAGGCTTAGCTGAAAATGTGACATAATCACCGACAGAAACAAGCTCCTTTGCCTTAACGCCGAGTCCCGTATCAAGCTTTATTTCCGCAATATCGGTATACTCGCTCTCCCCCTTTGCAAGGTGGGGCGGCGTACTGCAAAACACGGCGGGGATTTTTTGCTTTCCGTGAACCGTAACCGCCCTTGCGGGAAGGGCGCGTATGTCAATCCCGCCCGAATTTGACACGGTTAAGAATCCCTCGCTGTCCACATCGGTCACAATCATACCTATCTGGTCGATATGCGCGTCCAGCAGTATAGTGTAGTCGCTTTTTCCCTTAATAAAGCCTATAACGCTTAAATTGCCGTCCTTTTCAGTATCGGCGTATTCGCTTAAAATTTCCCGAGCATAGGCGCTTGCCTCGGTTACCGTGCCTATCGCGTCCTTTTCGGACAGGGAAAATAAAATATCCTTAATATCCATTACAGCTTATTTACCAGTTCCTTAAAGTAATTTCCGCGCGCCACGAAATTGGGAAATGCGTCAAAGCTCGCACAGGCGGGGCTGAGTGTAACAATATCGCCTGATTTCGCATCCTTATGCGCGGCGGCGACCGCCTCGGCAATGTCTGAGACCCTTATAATTTCAGGCTCGCCCTTATACGCCTTATCCGCACGGACGCATTTTTCAATCTTTTCGGCGGTGTCGCCGCAAAGGTAAAGCTTTTTAACCTTATCTATAATATAAGGCACCATCGGCTCAAAGGGAATGTGCTTGTCGTAGCCGCCCGCGATAAGCATTACCTTGCGGTCGAACGCCTTAAGCCCCGCTATAGTCCTTGTCGGGCTTGAGGCTATCGAATCGTTGTAATACTTGACCCCGTCAAGCTCCCTTACAAACTCAATCCTGTGTTCAACCCCCTTAAATTCGTGCGCGACCTTTTTGATTGTGTCAACTCCCACATAGCCCCAGACCGCGGCGATTGCAGCGAGGTAGTTTTCCACATTGTGGTCGCCCAAAACCGCGATCTCGCTCCTGTGCATAATCGGCGCGTCGATTCCTCTGTACGCCATATGGATAACCCCGTCGGTATCGAGCCACGCACCGTTTTTAAGCGGGCGTTCCATACTGAACGAAAGCGACTGACCGCGTACGTACTTTCTGAACTCGCGGGTTATATCGTTATCGCGGTTTAAAACCGTCCTTGAAAAGGCGTTCTGGTGGAGCAGAATATTCTTTTTCGCCTCAACATATTCGTCCATATCCTTGTGAATGTCAAGGTGATTCGGGGCAACATTGGTAACAACCGCTACGTCGGGGCTTTTTCTCATTGAGATTAGCTGGAAAGAGGAAAGCTCCGCAACCACATAATCCTCGGGTCTTATGTTTTCAATTTCGGGAAGTAACGGCTTTCCGATATTGCCGCCCAAATGGACGGTTTTGCCCTCTGCCTCAAGCATTTTTGCAATAAGCGTTGTAGTGGTGGTCTTGCCGTCAGAGCCTGTCACCGCGAAAATGGTCGCGGGGCAGAGGTCAAAGAAGACCTCCATCTCGCTTGTCACGGCGATACCCTTTTTTCGCGCCGCCTCAAGCTCGGGCAGGTTAAAGTTCATACCGGGGGTGCGGAAAATAATGTCTACCTCAAGATTGTCAAGATAGCCTTCGCCCAGCCTTAACTCCGCGCCCGCCTCCTCAAGCTTATCCGCCGCCGCGCCTATCTGCTCGCGCGTTCTTCTGTCACAGGCGTACACTACGGCTCCCTTGCTTAAAAAGCTCATAATAAGCGGAGTATTGCTTACCCCTATTCCGCACATAGCTATTTTTTTGCCGTTAATCTGTTTAAAAAACTGCTTGCAGTCCAAAACGATTGCCTCCCGTCAGTATTTCTTGTTATACACTGTATCTATTTTATTATACTTAATGCAGAGGAAAATATCAACAGTAATAGAGCTTTTTTAATAAATTTCCGTATTCCGGATTTCATTTAAATACTCCGTCAAACAGCTTAAAGCCCGATTTTTTTAAAACCCGGCTTACCGCTCTTCCGCACTTTACGGGCATTAATCTGCCGAAAATGCTCATAAACTTCGCGTCGGCGCCGATTACGGTAAGCTCCCGCTTTTTTGCAATGCTTTTTAGAATCCTTTTAACCGCGTAATCTAAAGAGGTGCTGACAGCGCCGATTATTTTTTGTTCCCTTTCTTCTGTAAGGTTCTGACTTCGGAAAATATCGGTTTGAGTAAATCCGGGGCAGATAACGCCCACATAGCACCTGCCGCGAAGCTCCTCCCTTACAGCCTCCGTATAGGCTTTAAGCGCCGCCTTGCTTGCGGAATAGACGGAAGTTCCCGCAAGGGGCATAAGCGCCGCGGAGGAATCGATATTTACAACCGCGGGTGAGGGGGAGTCGAGAATAATCGGCAGCAGCTCCTTCATAGAATACACCGCACCGTAAAAATTAATGTTCATTGTCCTCTCGGTTTCTTCGCACGAACAGCTCTCCGCCTTCTTAAATTCGGGCAAAATTCCCGCATTGTTGATAAGAATATCGGGCTTTATACCCTTTTCCCTTATGTATTCGGCAAAGCTTTTCCAGTTTTCCCGCTTTGACACATCAAACAGGAGATAAGAAAAATTTTCCGAGTCCGAGCCTAACTCGTTTGTAAGGCTCTTCATTTTTTCCTTGCTCCTCGCAATCCCTAAAACCCTGCAGTTATATTCCCTGATGAGCTTTAACGTAATCCCCCTGCCTATTCCGCTCGACGCGCCCGTGACGATTACGGTTTTATTATTAAGCCAATTGTTTTTCATATAAAACTCCGTTCTGCTGTCTAACATCTAAAAAAGAGGTAAGAAAGCGGGGTGCAGTCTTACCTCTTTTAATTATATTTTAATTTATGTCAGCTTAGCAGACCTCTGCAAGCTCGAAAAGCTTTTGCGGAAGCTCCTCTTTATCGGCGGAAACCGTAAAGATAAACTCAACGTCCGAAATCGCCGAGATTCTCTCTAAAAACGCGGCAAGCTTGTCGTAATCGCGCTCGCCTATTCTAAGAGTGGCGTCGCCGAAGATGTGGGTAACGTCGTGGTTGCCCGCCTTAATGCCCGCAACCATACCGTAGTACTCGCCGTAGCCCGAAATGCCGTAGCTTTCCGCGTCGATAAGGCGCGCCTTATGTGTAACGGAATAAGTAAGGGTATCGCCCTTTTCAATACATACAACATTGCCGAGACTGGTCTCCGCCGCGGCGTTTACCATATCTACCAGCTTTTTGGTTTTACCCGAACCTTTTTTTCCGATAATGAGTTTAATCATTTGTCACAACTCCTTTATTATTTCACTGCAAAAGCAGTTTCTTCTGAAATATATTTCAGCCGTTAAGACGGGCTTCAAGCGCCGCTCTCTGCTCCTCATATCCGGGCTTTCCGAGAAGGGCGAACATATTTTTCTTGTAGCTCTCAACACCCGGTTGGTCAAAGGGATTTACGCCCAGCAGATAACCCGAGACAGCGCACGCCTTTTCAAAGAAGTAGATAAGGCGGCCTAAATTTTCCTCGTCGGGCTTATCGACGTTTATAACAAGATTGGGCACTCCGCCGTCGGTATGGGCGAGCACCGTACCCTCGAACGCCTTCGAGTTAACGTAGGACATAGTCTTTCCCGCAAGGAAGTTGAGTCCGTCGCCGTTGTTGCTCTCGGCCTCGATAGTGATATCCTTATCGCTCTCGCCGAAGGTGACAACCGTTTCAAACATCACGCGGCTTCCGTCCTGAATGAACTGACCCATTGAGTGAAGGTCGGTTGAAAAGGTTACGGACGCGGGGAAAAGCCCCTTGTTGTCCTTGCCCTCGCTCTCGCCGAAGAGCTGTTTAAACCATTCCGCCATCATTGTAAAGCGGGGTTCGTAGCTTACAAGCAGCTCGACCGCTTTACCCTTTCTGTAGAAAGCGTTGCGGAGCGCCGCATAGAGATAGCAATCGTTTTTATACATATCAGGCTCGTTATACTCTGTTCTTGCCGCCGCCGCGCCCGACATAAGCTTATCAATATCCGCGCCCGCCGCGGCAATTGGAAGAAGACCCACAGCTGTTAAAACGGAGTATCTGCCGCCTACGTCGTCGGGCACTACAAAACATTCGTAGCCCTTTTCGTCGGCGAGCTTTTTAAGCGTGCCGCGCGCCTTATCGGTGGTGCAATAAATACGCTTTGCGGCTTCTTGCTCGCCGTACTGCTCCTCAAGATACTTGCGAAGCACCCTGAAAGCCACGGCGGGCTCGGTCGTTGTGCCCGACTTTGAAATAATGTTGACCGAAACGCGCTTGCCCTTGCAAAGTTCCATAATATCCGAAAGATAAGCGCCGCTTATGCTGTTGCCCGCGAAATAAATTTCGGGAGCGCCGCCACGCAGATTGTTGTAGTACGGTCCTTTAAGGAACTCGATAGCCGCCCTTGCGCCGAGGTAAGAGCCGCCGATACCGATAACGATAAGAATATCGGTGTCCTGCCTTATTTTAGCCGCCGCCGTCTTAATGCGGGAAAATTCCTCTTTATCGTAATTAACAGGCAAATCCACCCAACCCAAAAAGTCATTGCCGAGCCCTGACTTCGCGTTCACCGTTTCGTGAGCGGCGGCAACCTGAGCCTCAATACCCTTAAGGTCGTTTTCCCTGATAAAATCCTTTGCGTATGCTGAGTTAAATTTGAGTGCCATTTTAAACCCCTGATTCTTTTTGAAATTGCTTTATTTT
>CABVAD010000007.1 GCA_902496265.1 uncultured Oscillospiraceae bacterium | reverse complement strand
ATAGAGGTCAGCGTATATGTGATTATTATGAAATACATCAGCTTTTTAAAGGCGGGAACGTCAAAAAAAGCGGTGTAAAAATGAATACCTATAAGAAAGACAAACCAAAAATAATAGGCGGGAACAAAGTATTCGCAAAAGGGTATTTTCGCGTCGAGTGCAGACTCGACGGGGTGATATGTAAGGGTAAGCCCGCGCTCTAAAATCAGAAATGTAAGCCCGTAAATCGGCCAGTAAAGCAGTAAAAGCAGGTGGCGGTATTCGGGAGAGGTTATGTTCGAGGGTCTTAATTTTCTATAATCTACCATATATTAAGTCTACGTCCTTGATAATATATTCGCTGATGCTCTGCACGGCACAGCCGCCGAATTCGGCTTCCAAAGCCGACGACATTTTTTTGAGCTTTTCTTCGTTTTCAAGTAAATCGCACACCGTGTCGCAAAGCCCTAACACCGAATCGCGCATATCGGCAAAGCCGTTTTTAAGGAAAAACTCAATATTACGGGTTTCACAGCCGGGCACGGCGTCGATAAAGAGCATCGGCAGAGCCTTAACCGCCGCCTCGGTGGTGCTCAGTCCCCCGGGCTTTGTGAGAATTAAGTCCGCCGCGTCCATATAAAGCGGCATACGGCTTGTAAAGCCCAGCACACGCATATTATCGGGCAGGGGATATTTGGTAAGAGCCTTGTAAAGTCTTCGGTTGTTTCCGCAGATTACAACAAGCAGGGAATCCGACGGAATTTGCTGGGGCAGGTACTCCGCAAGCGTTTTAATCGGACCGCAGCCCATACTGCCGCACATTAAAAGCACAACCTTTTTATCCCGCGGGAGCGAAAGAAGGTCTTTAGCCTCTTTGGGGTCGGTCTTTTTGTAAAAATCCATTCTGACGGGAATACCGCTCGGCACAAGCTTAGTCTCGGGTATTCCGTTTTCGCAAAATTCCTCTGTCAGCTTTTTATGGGGTATAAAATATGCGTCAAGCGCGGTTTGGTTGACCCCGGGCGAGCAGGTGTAATCTGTGGCGACAAAATAAGACTTAACAGAGTGTTTGCGGCGCTTTTTAAGCTCGGTCATCATCATAGCCGAAAAAACGTGGGTGCAGATAACCGCGTCGTATTTGTTTTCGCTCAAATATTCATAAAGAGAATCACATCCCTTAATCACAAGATCGTAAATAAGGGACTCGTCCCCCTTTTTGGGTGGGTGGTTTTCCTCAAAACGGTAGCTTACGCCGAAAAGCTTGGGCATTTTACGGTATATAAAAACGTGACCCTTGCTTATGATTTTTGATTTTTCGGGCGACCAGAAAGCCAGCGCGTCTCTGATTTCACAGGATATATTCCGGGCTTCAAAGCAGCCCTTAAGCGCCCTCGCGGCGGAATTATGTCCTTCTCCCGTGTTACAGGACAGTATCAGCAAGCGCAAATTTTTCCCTCTCCTCACGTTTTAAGAGTTTGTTTCTAAGCTTAATAAGGTGCGGTCTGTTGTACCGCTGAATCATCATAAACGGAATATTGCAGGCGACAAAAACAAACGCCAGTATCACTCCGACATAATCCTTCCAAATAAGATAAATTCCGACAGAAAAAACACAGAGCCAATGGTGTACGCACTCCGCCACGCAGGTTTCCTTGATGAGCGCGTCGATATTATCGCTTGTGGCGTCGAATGTAACCCTTTTCGGAAGCATATCCTGCATAATTCTGCTCATATCGGGAAGCTTGGTTTTCCATTTTTTTATGTACAGCCGATTGTAAAATTTTCCGTCCTTTTCCCATTTGAAGGCACGGTAGGGAAATTTATATTCGCTGAAAAGGCCGCGCGGCAGGGATTCGCCGACGTAATGAGCAAGTATGCCTATCACAGCCACATAAACAATGCTCATCAGCAGTTTCATTCAATCACCCAATCGTAAGAAGTCAAATCACAAATATAATAACACAAAATCCTGAAGGTATCAACTGAAAAATATCCATATTTCAGAAATAAGGTTTAAATACTTGAAAGTTCATTAAAAAAAAGGTATAATATGTATTGTTCAGGCTTTTTTCTCCATAATAACTACGGAGGGAAAGCAATGAAAAACAACAGCAGCGATAATAACGCAAAAACCGGAGCGGACGACCGTTCTTCACAGCTTGAGGAAATAAAGGAGTTAGGCTCGGTTTCCTCTGACGGAAAGCATAAAATATACTGTCTTACCGTAATAGGCGAAATCGAGGGTCACAACGTCCTGCCCGAGCAGACCAAAACCACAAAGTACGAGCATATAATTCCGCAGTTAGTGGCGGTTGAGGAGAGCAGGGAAATAGAGGGCTTGCTTGTAGTGCTTAACACCGTCGGCGGCGATGTTGAGGCGGGGCTTGCGATAGCCGAGCTTATTTCGGGTATGAAAAAGCCCACGGTTTCCTTTGTTTTAGGCGGCGGTCATTCGATAGGCGTGCCGCTGGCGGTCTCGGCTAAACGCTCTTATATCGCGCCGTCCGCCACAATGACGGTTCACCCCGTCAGAACCACAGGTCTTGTCATAGGCGTGCCGCAGATGATGAATCATTTTGCGCGTATGCAATTAAGGATAACCGATTTTGTAGCAAGAAATTCGAGAATTACCCCCGAACGCTTTACCGAGCTTATGATGAACACGGGTGAAATGGTGACCGACGTAGGCTCGGTGCTTTCGGGCGGACAGGCGGTAAGCGAGGGGCTTATCGACGAAATAGGAACACTGGGTTCGGTTATAGACGGGCTTTACGGGCTTATTGAAAATCAAAAATAATCGGTCGGGCAACCGACCTACATATCAGGCTGGCGAGAGACGAATCTGTCGGCTTTGTTTAAGGAGATTAACAGTATGGCAGCGGCTAAAAAGAAAGGAAGCAAACCCCGCGGCAGCGCAACCGCGACTAAAATTCAGAATAGGGAGAAACGGCAGGAAACGGCGGCGGGCAAGAGACAGTTAATGTCGGTCATATGGTTTGCCGTGGCGGTCTTCCTTATGTGCGTTGTGTTTATAAAGGGGCAGAACGTCTGGCTTGCGATACATAACGCGATATTCGGAATTTTCGGCGTTACGGCGTATTTTTACCCCTTTTTACTGGGCTTTGTCGCGGTGCTTTTCGCAATGGATAAGGTCGGCGGCTCTATAAACGCAAAAATAATCGAGTCGGGCGTCTTAGTGGTGCTTATCGGTGCGGCGGTGGATATATTCGTAAAGCATAATGACGCGCTTACCTTTTGGCAACACCTTGTAAACGCCTATAATTCGGGTACAAGCCTTAAAAGCGGCGGCTTTTTGGGCGCGCTTATAGGTCAGCCGTTATATATCGCTTTCGGAAAAACGGGAGCGGCGATAACCGTTATTCTGCTGATTTTCGTTTTCGTTATGATTATTACGGGCACAACCTTAATTTCGCTTTTTAAAACAATGGTAAGACCCGTTAAATCCATTTCCGAGCAGGCGGAAACGGCATATCAGAACCGCCTTGACCGCGAGGCGGAGGAAAAGAGCGATAAGCAGTTAAAGGTCTTAAAGGGCTTTAATGTGGATATTCCCGTGGACGATATTCCCGAAAAGCGCAATATAAAAAAGGAATCGCTTGACGAAAAGCAACGCAAGGTTGTTTCGGCTTATTATGATAATGATACATACAGCGAAAGCCCCGAGGGCGAGAAGAAGCCTCACAGGGAGCAGAGCGAAGAGTCCGCGCAGGAGCGGAGAGACATTGATACCGCCTTAAAGGCGGCTAAGGCTGAGGCAGAAAACGATAAAACGGCTGTAACCGAGCTTCAAAAAATAGACTTCAAGGCGGAAACCGATAAATTTACCGAGCATCTTGAAAAGGAAAATGCCGAGGCAGAGGAAAGCTATAAATTCCCGCCGCTGACGCTGTTAAAGGAGGCAAAGGCGCAGAACGCCGCCGCCCTTTCGGCCGAGCTTGACAATACGGCAACCCGCTTGGTGGACACACTTAAAAGCTTCGGGGTGGAGACAAGAATTGTCGATATAAGCCGCGGTCCTACCGTTACCCGCTATGAACTTCAACCCAGCGCGGGAGTGAAGATAAGCAAGATAACAAACCTCGCGGACGATATCGCCCTTAACCTTGCGACCGCGGGAGTTCGTATAGAAGCCCCGATACCCAACAAGGCGGCGGTGGGAATAGAGGTTCCGAATAAGGCGAGCGCGGTAGTCGGCGTTCGCGGAATATTGGAATCCCCCGTTTTCACCTCGGCGAAAAGCAAGCTTACGGTGGCGTTGGGGCGGGATATAGGCGGCAACGCCGTTGTCACCGATATTGCAAAAATGCCCCACGGACTTATCGCGGGCGCTACGGGCTCGGGTAAATCGGTCTGCATAAACTCAATAATAATAAGTATTCTTTACAAGGCAAAGCCCGACGAGGTAAAGCTTTTAATGATCGACCCGAAGGTTGTCGAGCTTGGAATTTACAACGGTATTCCGCACCTGCTCGTGCCTGTGGTCACAGACCCGAGGAAGGCTTCGGGGGCGCTTGGCTGGGCGGTAAGCGAGATGGAAAAGCGCTACAAAATGTTTGCCGACCGCGGCGTGCGCGACCTTGCTGGCTATAACCGCTTTGTCGAGCAGTTAGGCGACCCCGAGGTGCTTAAAATGCCGCACATTGTCATAATTATTGACGAGCTTGCCGATCTTATGATGACCGCGCCCAATGAGGTAGAGGACTCTATTAACCGCATTGCGGCAAAGGCGCGCGCGGCGGGTATGCACCTTATAATTGCCACACAGCGCCCATCTGTCGACGTTGTGACGGGCGTTATCAAGGCGAATATTCCCACAAGAATCGCCTTTGCGGTGTCGTCACAGATTGACAGCCGCACCATTCTCGACTCTGCGGGAGCGGAAAAGCTTTTAGGCCGCGGCGATATGCTGTTCAGCCCCGTCGGATCTTCTAAGCCCAACCGTATTCAGGGCTGTTTTGTGAGCGACGAGGAGGTTGAGTCGGTTGTCGAGTACATAAAGGGCGATCATTCAGCCGATTATGACGACGACGTTATGGTGGAAATCGAGCGCCAGGCGGCGGTCGAGAAAAAGCAGAAAACGGGACTTAAGGAGGACGGACCCGACGAAGACCCAATGCTTAACGATGCAATTAAGGTGGTTGTTGAAAACGGTCAGGCTTCCACCTCGCTTTTACAGCGCAAGCTGAAATTAGGCTACGCCAGAGCCGCGAGAATCGTGGACGAAATGGAACAGCGCGGGGTTGTAGGCCCGTACGAGGGTTCAAAGCCGCGCAGGGTACTTATTACAAAGGATCAGCTTATGGAACGCGAGGCGGCGGGTGCTAATGCGGCAGATGAAGAGGATTAAACGGGCTAAATACATAACGGCGGCGGCTCTGCTTGCCGCCGCGATTTTCATAACCGCCTTTTCGCGGGGTGTTTTCGGCGAGCGCTTACAGCGGGTCTTTAATCCCGCCGCGGCGTTTGATACCTCGTCTGATTTTGTAAAAATCACAGATGTCGGTCAGGCGGACAGTATTCTGATTTATTCAAACGGCTGTTCCGCGGTTATTGATGTGGGCACGGAAGGCGGCGTGTCTGATATTTTACACGACCTTGATTCGGCGCGGATAGATGAAATTGACGCACTGATAGTTACGCATCTTCATACCGATCACGCGGGCGGACTGCCCGAGCTTGCCAATCGGCGGAAAATTGACAACCTTATAATTCCAAAGCTTACGGATTCCTCCGATGCGGCAGGGCTTGTAAAAGACGCAAAACGCACAGTTACGGCAAACGGCGGCAATGCTTATACCGCCGTGCAGGGAATGAACTTTGAAATCGGAGAATTTACCGTCACCGTGCTTGCATATTACGATGAAATGAAGGATGAAAACAATAAATCCGTGATAGTTATGGCAGAAATTGAGGGAATAAGGTTTCTCTTTACGGGCGACGCGGAGACTAAAACCGAAAAGGCTTTGCTTGACGATGGGCTTGATATTGACTGCGACGTTTTAAAGGTAGCTCATCACGGCGGCGATTCCTCAAGCACCCAAAGCTTTTTAAGGGCGGCGACCCCTGAGTATGCCGCAATATCGGTTGGTGAAAACAATATTTATTCCCACCCGAGCAAATCGGTGGTTTCCGCACTCGAAGACTGCGGCGCACAGGTTTTAAGAACCGATACCGACGGGGATATAACATTTTACGTCGAAAACGGGAAATTAAGAACCGAAACCGAAAAATAGGGGGAGAACGGCTATGAGGGCAGTAAGGGTAACGGCAATCACTTTAGTAATAGTGATTTTAGCGGTCTTATCTGGCTGTCGGAAATTATCGCCCGCTGATACTATTAGGTATACTGCAGACGACAGCTATTATTTGCAGGACAGCGATGAATCGGATCTGTATTTGCTCAAGGACGGCTTTGAAACGGAGTTAGAGAGACTGGTACTTATCGGCAAAACCGAGCTCTTAGTTGCCCCTTGAAAGCAGACTGATACGCGCCGTTGTGCCTTGCTTTGGCTCAACGGCGCGTATTGTATATTTATCTGCAAAGTACAGAAAAACGCTGTGCAGTATAGCAGACGGTTTAATTATACGTAAATATGATGAAGGGAAGATTCAGCAGTTTGTAAAATATCTATTGCTTTTCCATTAAAAAAATTACTTCCCGGAAAGAAATACAGCTTGCATTTACCATATGCTCGTATTATAATTAATTGACCGATTAGTTAATGAAAAGGAGTGGTGATGTGCGGGTACGAAACGAAGAAGAATTCAGGCGCAAGAAAAACGAGCTTATGGAAAAATGCTACGAGTGCTACGCGGAGTACGGGCTGGGCGCCGTCGGCATTAAGGGACTTGCCGAGGCGTGCGGCTGCACCTCCGCGAGCCTGTATACCTATTTTACTGATTTGGATGACCTTATTATTCAGTCCACAGAACACTGTATGAGTAAGGTTGAGGACGACTTTATGGCGAAAGCTCCCTCAGATGTAGTGGAGTTATGGAGGTTTATTGAAGAGATACCGTACTGGACAGCAGAAAAACATGGAAAGAAGTACAGACTGATGTATCAGGTGTATACCCACCCGAAATACAGGGAATACGGCAAGAAATTCTTTGCGGGCGTAGATAAGCGTTACACCGAATACGCAAAGAGCTTGGAGTGTAAGCTTGGTATTCCCTATGAAAAGCTGACGCCGCTCATTTTCATTCTGGTCAGAGCCTGCGTTCATTACGCACTGTTTGAGGATGAGTTCTATCTGAAATCCCAGATAGCAGTTCTAAAGGAAACCCTTGAACTATTCATAATAAAATACAGCCCTAATATGATATCTTGAGGAGGCAGATTCCATGAAAAAAAGAATTTTAAGCATAGTGCTTAGCGTTTGTATGGTGCTTATGCTTGTACCGATTACCGCAAACGCCATGCGGATTTTTGTAGATCTGAGAGTTACCGGTGCGGCTACATTGATGCTTGAAGTGGAAAGCGGCGACAGTATCGACAATGTCAAGCAAAAAATCATGGATGAGACGGGAATCCGGCCTGATAAGCAGGTTCTCTATTATAAGGCCCTTCTGGAGGACGGAAGAACATTGGCGGATTACAACATCCAGAAGGAGACCACCTTAACGCTGATGCTTCGAAATACTGACCCCCAAACTCCCGGCTGGGTGCAGGAAAACGGGAATTGGTACTACCTGAACGGGGACGGTGTCAAGCTGACCGGCTGGCATTCCGATATTCCCGGTTGGGAAGGCAATTGGTTTTATTTTGACGCTACTACCGGCGTTATGCAGACCGGCTGGGTACAGTACGGCGGCGACTGGTACTATTTAGGAGAAACCGGCGCACCAAAGGTCTGGGACAGCGCAACAAAGGTAACATCAGAAGACACTGCATGGACCGAAACAACAGAAAATCCCGGCTGGTATATGGTGAACAGTGATGTGACCGTCGACAGCCGCGTCACCGTCTCGGGCAATGTCCACCTGATTCTGGCGGACGGCTGCAGCCTCACAGTCAATGACAACATCGTCGGCGCATACGGCAGTGGGAGCAGCCTGACCATCTACGGGCAGGATGGCGGCACGGGCACGCTTAGTGTCAAAGGTAGCATCACCGGCGGCACCGGCATAGATGGCAACTTCGGCAACGGCGGCAGCGGCGGCGGTGGTAACGTCACCATTAACAGTGGCACGGTCAAGGCCACCAGCATCAACGGCGGCAGCGGCGGCAACGGCTACGCCGTCGGCGGTGCTGGCGGTGGCAACGTCACCCTCAACGGTGGCACGGTCACGGCGACCACCATCAACGGCGGCAGCGGCGGCGGCTGCAGCGGAGAGTCCGGCGGCCCCGGCAGCGGCGGCAGCGTCACCATCAACGGCGGCGTGGTAGAGGTTGGAAGCATTTCCGGCGGCACTGGCGGCATCAACTACGTTACTGGCGGCATCGGCGGCATCGGCAGCGTCGCTATCAGCAGCGGCGTGGTCTTTGAGAACGGCATCGGCCAGGTTTACGGGTCGAGCGTCACACTGAGTGAGAGCTTCACGATCACCTCTGGCAAGACGCTGACCATTGAAAGCGGCAAAACCCTTATAATCCCTGATGGCGTGACGCTGACTAACAACGGAATCATTTACGTTGACGGCACATTCACAGGAACAGCGGATAACCTATATTATCCACTTACTATTGTAGATGCAACTGCATCCGGAGACACCTCTGAGTATAACAGTAAAAAATACGGCAAGGCAGGAAGCGAGATTACTTTAACTCCTGACACTCCCCCGACAGGATATTCGCTTGATAAATGGATCGTATTACCGTCTTCTGTTACGGTGGATGCAAACAATTCATTTACAATGCCGAGTACACCTCTTGAGATTACAGCACAGTGGAAAGATATCGAAAATCCTGTTATCACAGGACCGGAAAACGGCACAAATGAAATTAAGCATGATGACACAGTAACCCAAAAGCTCCCGCCTGAAATCATTGAGGGCAAAGGACAGAGCATAACCGCAGGAGAAAAGAAAGAGCTTACCTTCCGCTCCAACGCGGCGTACAGCGATTTTATCCGAGTTGAGCTTGACGGAAAAACCCTTGATGAAAAGAATTATACCGTCAAAAAGGGCAGTATAATTGTTACTCTAAAGGCTGATTATGTAGAAACTCTTTCGACAGGAGAGCATATAATTGGTATTGTATCCACAAGCGGCACTGCTGCCACAACATTTACTGTGAATGCGAAAGCGGCAGATAACAACAATTCACCGCAGACCGGAGATAACAGTATGATGTGGCTTTGGGTTGCTCTGCTGTTCGTCAGCGGCGGTCTGCTGACCGTTACAGGCGTTTACGGCAAAAGAAAAACGCATTCAAAAAACTAAATGTTCAGCAATGCAAGGGCGGTGAAGGGAAAAGCCGCCGCTCCTTGTGAGCAGAACAGAAATACAAAAATTTCTTGAGGAGGCAAACTCATGAAAAAACGAATTTTAAGTATAATTCTTACACTTTGTATGGTACTTTCGTTTGTACCGATAACTGTATTTGCGGCTGATGAGGTGGGCGACGAATACGCCTTTCTGGAAGTGCTGAAGAAGGGCGGTACGCAGAAGCTGGATAAAGACTATAACGTAGCTCAAGCAATCAATGTAGGCAAAAGCATTGTCCTTGACCTCAACGGTCATGTGGTTCATTTAACGAACAATGCATGGCTTCGTGTCGACAGAAACAACAACGGTATAACACTAACTATACAGGACAGCAAGCCGAACGAGGTGCACTCCGGGGAGTATGCCGGTCTGCCTAAAGGCGGCGTGATATGTGCCGACGGCGAGGAAAACGGCGGCAGCTATTCAGATGGCGGCGGCTGTTTTTACGTCGAAAACGGCACCTTGATCTTGGAGAGCGGCACTATTTGTAATGGCTATGCACAAGATTATGGCGGCGCTATTGCTAACCGTAGTAATTTTATCATGAACGGCGGCACTATTGAGAACTGCAGTTCAAAATATGGCGGCGCAGTCGCTAATAAGTCAGGCGGTACATTTACCATGAACGGCGGCACTATTACGAATTGCACTGCAACCGGAAGTGACAGCTTCGGCGGCGGCAGCGCTGTATCACTTGATACATATTCGGAAATGATTATCAGCGGCAGCGCCAGCATTCACGACAACCCCGGCAAAACGTCGATATGGTGTGCAGGAAATATATACGCCCACGGCGGTACGATTAACGGTGATGTCTTTCTCGGCGCTACCGGCAATCAGTATGAAACCGTCGAGGGTGTCGGTCTGATTTCTAAGAAAGACGATTATACAGGAACGGCTTCTACCACATTTAACGGCTATATTGATAACTGGGGCGGTACTATTTCTTACGGTAAATTCAAGGGCGAGGTTTCCAACGTGAGAGTTTGCCAGCGTACCATGAAAATCACCGGGGGCAAGTTCTATGGCCCGGTAACGGGCTACGGTCCCATCACCGGCGGCACATTTTACAGCTCGGTGGATAGCACGCTTACCATTAACGGCACGTGTTACACCGTGAACTTTAACTTAAACGGCGGCAGCGGCTCTATTTCGCCCCAGCGCTTTGTCAATACCAAAACGTCAACGGCGCTTAGGCCTACCAACCCAACAAGGAGCGGCTACGTGTTCAAGGGCTGGTACAACGGCAGCACCAAATACACTTTCACAGAGCCTGTTACAAAGAGCATCACGCTCACTGCAGAATGGATAAATACCAACGTATCTACCGAGGCCGAATTAGAAGAAGCCATTGACGCAGGCATTATCTCCATCAAGTTGATTGATGACATCAAGCTTTCAAGCATACTTAATTTGAGCGATAAGGACATTACTCTGGATCTAAACGGTCATATTCTCACAGGTGATATCAAGCTGTCTGATTCCATCAATCAAACAAATCCGTCCAAGCTTACCCTGATAGACAGCAATCCGACTGCAACTCATACGGACAGCAATCTGCCCTTAGGCGGTGTGCTGGATGGGGAAATTAATCTTGATAAAAAAACATTCGGTAGCGCAAGCCTCCTTTGCGCCAACGGCGGCACGGTAATGGGGCGGGTTATTTTGAAAGATTCTGATACCCAAATCGGCTGCACAAGCGCTACTACCACTGCCTTTATGGCCGGTGTGGAAGGTAGCGGCGAAATCTACGGCGGTATGTTCTACGGCGGTGTCAAGGAAAGCTGTATCGAGGAAAAAACTGTGACATTTTTAAGCGACGGCAAACGTTACGCCGTTGGTGTTGTGGAAATCGGCAAAAATGCGGTTGCACCGGTCGATCCTGTCAAGGATGGCTATGTGTTCGCAGGCTGGTACATGGGAAATACCAAATACGATTTCATACAGCCGGTCATGCTGGACGTCGCGCTTAATGCAAAGTGGGTTATCGATAATGTTTCCAGTGAGGATAAGCTGAGAGAAGCTATTGATTTGGGCAGTACCTTTATCAAGCTGCAGAGCGATATCAAGCTGTCAAGCGCACTTGATTTGAGCCAGAAGGATATTACCATCGACCTTAACGGCTATGTGATTTCCGGCGCGGATATCTCCATCAACACCGGAAACGGCAAGGCAAGCCTTACTCTGACCGACAGCCGACCCGCCGCTACTCATACGGATAGCTCTCTGCCCGTAGGCGGCGCGGTAACATCAAAAATATCCATGAAGCAGGATGGCGGCGGCTATAACGATTGCGTTCTCTATGCCAACGGCGGCACGGTAACGTCGGAATTTAATACAAACACAAATGCCGTTTCTATTAAATACACAGGCAATACCCCAACTGTATTTACGGGAAAAATATCAGGCTATACACATCTGTACGGCGGAATATATTACGGTGCAATCGCTTCGACTGTTACAGTTGAAGGAAAGAAAATCACCTTCCAAAACGGTAACAGCACCTACGCTTATGAAATAGTGGACGGCAACAATACGGTTGCACCTGTATCTCCCTCGGTTAAGACCGGATATCAGGCCTTTGACGGCTGGTACAACGGCAATACCAAATATACATTCGGTTCTTCCATAAGCCAAGATATTACTCTGACGGCAAAATATAAAAATCCGCTTACCTACAATATAACCTATAGTTTAGGCGGCGGCACGGCAACCAACCCCACAAGCTATACTGTTGAAAGCAACGATATTATCCTGAACAATCCCACAAAGACCGGCTACACCTTTACCGGCTGGAGCGGAACCGGTTTGAGCGGTAATACTATGACCGTTACCATTCCAAAGGGAAGCACCGGTGACAGAACTTATACGGCGAATTTCTCCCAAAACAGTTATACGGTTGCCTTTGATACCGTTGGCGGAAGTAGCATAAGTGATAAAACAGGCGTTAAATGGACAGATCAGGTGCTCTCCGGTATTACTGCTCCCACAAAGAACGGCTGGGAATTTACCGGCTGGAAATGCGGAAATGTGACCGTAACCGCCGGAACTACCTATTATGACCTTGCGGTGAATGATACTGTTACAAGCGTTACACTTGTTGCACAGTGGAAGGATATGACTGCTCCCACAGGCGAAATCGGTATCGGCACAAACAAATGGAACAGCTTTCTCAATACGGTCACCTTTGGTCTGTTCTTTAAGGATAGGCAGACGGTGACCATCACGGCAAGCGACAACAGCGGCGATGCGGTTACAATAGAGTATCTGCTGAGTGGCAGGGAACTGAACGAAACGGAGCTTGCAAATAGAGCCTTTACCGCATATACCAAGACATTCAGTATCAACCCCGATAACAAGTATGTGATTTATGCAAAGCTGACCGATGCCAGCGGCAATGTGGCATATATCAATTCTGACGGAATAGTGCTGGATGCTGCTGCTCCTGTCATTTCGGGCGTTGAAAACGGCAAGACCTACTGCGAAGCACAGACGGTCACCGTTACAGAAGAGTATATTAAAAGCGTCACCGTAAACGATGTTGCGGTCACACTTGACGAAGACAATCAGTTTACACTGAATCCGGCAGAGGGTACACAGACAATCGTTGTCACCGACAAGGCGGGCAATGAAACCTCTGTGACCGTAACAGTCAATGACGGACACACAGATGAAAACAAAGACCACAAGTGTGATTTCTGCTATGCCAATGTGGGTGCTCACGAAGATAACAATTACGACCACGCTTGCGACTACGGCTGCGCAGTAGCAATCGGCGAACATACAGGCGGCGAGGCTACCTGCAGGGGCAAGGCAATCTGTGAGTATTGCGGCAACGAATATGGCGAGCTTGACAGCGCTAATCATCATCTTGAGAAAATTCCTGCAAAGGATGCCACCGTAACCGAAACAGGAAATAATGAGTATTGGCATTGCTTGGATTGCGGTAAATACTTCGCTGACGAAAACGGCGAAAACGAAATCGAACTTAATGACACAGTCATCGCAAAGCTCCCGCCTGAAATCGTTGAAGGAATGGGACAGAGTTTAACAGCAGGAGAAAAGAAAGAGCTTACCTTCCGCTCCAACGCGGCGTTTGGCGATTTCATTCGAGTTGAGCTTGATGGCAAAACTCTTGATGAAAAGAATTATACCGTGAAGTCAGGCAGTACGGTTGTAACCTTAAAAGCTGACTATGTCGGGGCGCTTTCAGTCGGCGACCATACAATCGGCATTGTATCGGCAAGCGGTACTGCTGCCGCAACATTTACTGTGAATGCGAAAGCATTAGTAGATAACGAGACAAACTCTCCTCAGACCGGAGATAACAACCACACCGCATTGTGGATTGCACTTCTCTTTGTCAGCGGCGGTGCAGTGTTCGGAACGACGGTCGTAAGAAAAAAGAAAAAGCACAGTAAACACTAAAAATCAATAGATTTCCGGCAAGACAAAAGCGTCGTAGCAATACGGCGCTTTTTTATTACCCTGAAAGGACAAACAGCGGCTTTTCGGCAGCGATAAAAAATTCCTCTGTTACTGCATTTGTTAGCTGTAGATAAGGTCGGTATTTACAATTTATGTGGCTCTGTTTGCGTAAGCTGTTCAGTCACATCTTCACGCTCTGCCATTTGTTTCACAAGCATTTAATAACGTTTTTATTACGATATGCCGAGAAATATTTTAGGAAATTACTTGATTTTCTTGGCGTGATATGTTATAATCACTCTTATAGGAAAAAACACGCGCTGATAGCTCAGCTGGATAGAGCATCTGCCTTCTAAGCAGAGGGTCGGGGGTTCGAGTC
>CABVAD010000006.1 GCA_902496265.1 uncultured Oscillospiraceae bacterium | reverse complement strand
CGACAGTATAAACTCAGATTGTCAAGAGTTAATAAAGCTTTTAGTATCAATCACTAAAACTCAAAAACATAAATAATTCCGAATTCCGCATTCCGAATTCCGAATTTAAAAAGGGGAATTTTTTTGGCTTCGAGAAAGAAAAAAGAGATTACAAGGACAAATAAATTAAAAATCAACGCCTATATCGCGGGTTCGGGGTTGACGGTCGAACAGCCTATTACCGAAACGCTTGAGACCAACTATATGCCCTATGCTATGAGCGTTATAGTCTCCCGTGCTATTCCTGAAATCGACGGCTTTAAGCCCTCCCACAGAAAGCTTTTATACACAATGTATAAGATGGGGCTTTTGACAGGGAATACCGTAAAATCGGCCAACATAGTCGGCAGAACAATGCAGTTGAACCCCCACGGCGACGCCGCGATTTACGAGACAATGGTGCGTTTGTCCGAGGGCTACGAGGCGCTTTTGCACCCCTATGTTCAGTCCAAGGGCTCCTTCGGCAAGGCGTATTCTCGGGATATGGCTTATGCCGCCTCCCGTTATACCGAGGCGAAGTTAGCCCCGATTGCCGCCGAGCTTTTTGCCGATATTGACAAGGACACGGTCGATTTTGTAGACAACTATGATTCGAGTATGAAGGAGCCGACCCTTTTCCCCGTCACCTTTCCGTCGGTGCTGGTAAATGCTAACACGGGTATCGCGGTCGGAATGGCAAGCTCTATCTGCCCCTTTAACCTGCGGGAGGTCTGCGAGACCGCGATTGCGTATATAAGGGACAACGACATTAATGTTGCCGACACGCTGTTAGCCCCCGATTTTCCGATAGGCGGCAGGCTTTTATACAACCGGGCGGAAATTGAAAAAATCTACGAGACGGGGCGCGGCAGCTTTAAGGTGCGGGGCGTTTACAGCTTCGATAAATCTCAGAACTGTATCGACATTACCGAAATTCCGCCGACCACCACCTGCGAAGCGATTATAGAAAAGGTGATCGAGCTTGTAAAGCTTAAAAAAATCACCGAAATCAACGATATCCGCGACGAAACCGACCTAAACGGTCTTAAAATAACGATTGACTTAAAGCGCGGGGCAGACCCCGAAAAGCTTATGAAAAAGGTCATTAAAATGACCCCGCTTGAGGACAGCTTTTCCTGCAATTTCAATATCCTGATAGCAGGCTCGCCGAGGGTTATGGGGGTCAAGGAAATCATTTCCGAGTGGGTCGCGTTCAGGGAGGAATGTGTCCGCCGCAGGGTCTATTTTAAGCTTTCAAAGGCGAAGGACAGACTTCACCTCTTAAAGGGTCTTGAAAAAATCCTCCTTGATATTGACAAGGCGATAAAAATTGTCCGCGAGACCGAGGAGGAAAAAGAGGTTGTGCCGAACCTTATGATAGGCTTCGGCATTGATGAAATTCAGGCGGAATACGTCGCCGAAATAAAGCTCCGCCACTTAAACCGCGAATACATTTTAAAGCGCACCGCCGATATCGAGGCGCTTAAAAAGGAAATTGAGGAATTAGAGGAGACCTTAAACTCCAAGCGCAGGCTGCTTAATATTATCATTAAGGAGCTGAATGAAGTCGCCGACAAATACGGCAAGGACAGAAAAACCGAGATTATAAGCGCGGCGGACGAAAGTGACGAAGAAGCTGAAGCCGAGCTTGATAATTCCCCCGTGACCCTGTTCTTTACAAAGGACGGCTATTTCAAGAAAATCACCCCGCTGTCCCTCAGAATGAGCGGCGAGCAGAAGCTTAAGGAGGGGGACGAAATCACCCAAACGGCCGAGTCCACCAACGCCGAGGAGCTGTTGTTCTTTACAAATAAGGCGCAGGTCTACAAGTCCCGCACCGCTGACTTCGGCGACTCTAAGGCGAGCATTTTAGGCGATTATGTGGCGGGTAAATTGGGCTTTGACGAGGCGGAGAATGCCGCTTATATGGTGGCAACCTCCGACTATTCGGGCTTTATGATTTTCGTTTTCGATAACGGAAGAATAGCGAAAGTGCCGCTTTCCTCCTATCAGACCAAAACCAACCGCAAAAAGCTCATCAAGGCGTACTGTGATAAATTCACTTTACATTCGGTTTTCTGCTTTAAGGAGGATACCGAGCTGCTCTTAAAATCTACAAACGGCCGTATGCTTATTGTAAGCACCGCGGCTATCCCTGCTAAGACCACCAAGGACAACGGCGGCATTGCGGTTATGACCCAGAAAAAGGGTCAGCGGCTCTTAGAGGCCGCGGTTTACGAAAAAGGAACGCTTGAGGGCGACCACCGCTACCGCACAAGAAATCTCCCCGCCGCGGGCAGTAAGCTCCCCACAGGCGCGGCAAGCCAGGAAATGCTTGATTTATAAATACAAATTCCGAAATTAAAAAAGCTTGAGTCAGGCGCTAAACCTTGCTCAAGCTTTTTTATTAATACTCCGTAACTCCGTTAAAGACAAGCACCGCATCGCCTGTTAAAATAATCCGCCCGTCGGTGTAATTTACAATAAGGTCGCCGCCCTTTACCTTAACGGTTATGTCCTCGCCCTTATTGCATTTGCCCGTCGCACAGGCGGCGGCAACCGCCGCGCAGGCACCCGTACCGCAGGCGGAGGTTTCGCCGTTTCCGCGCTCCCACACCCGCATTTTTAGGGTGTTTTTATTTACAAAGCGGACAAACTCGGTGTTGATTCTCTCGGGGAAAATCGGGGCGTTTTCAAATTTCGGACCTACCGTTTCGATATCGATACCCTCTATACTGTTGCAGAAAACCACGCAATGCGGATTGCCGACGTTTACACAGGTAATGTTATAAACTTTATCGCCTATCACGGCGGGATAATCTATAAGACTTTCGGCGTTTATCGCGGACGGCAATTCCTCAGCCTCAAAGCTTGCCTTGCCCATATCCACCGCCGCAAGGGTAACCTTTCCGTTCGAGGTATAAAGCTCTGTCTTTTTAACCCCGCTCGCGGTCTCTATTGTCACGCTGTCACCCGAGACAAAGCCGTTGTCGTAAAGGTATTTAGCGGCACAGCGTATGCAGTTGCCCGCCATTTTACCCTCCGAGCCGTCGCGGTTAAATATCCGCATTTTAGCGTCGGCAATTTCCGATTTTTCGATAAGCACTATCCCGAAGCCGCCGATACCTGTGTGTCGGTCGCAAAGACTTATGCACAGCGATTCGGGACAGGTGATGGAATTATCAAAATTTTCGATAAATATGTAATCGTCGCCCGTCGCCTGCATTTTTGAGAATTTAAGGCTCTGCCGCTTTTCTCGCATATTATTGATGTCCACAAGCTCGGTGTTCTGCTGGTTGTAGCGGGCGGCGGTTATGTCGGCAAGGGCGTTGGCGGTATCAAGCGAGGTAAGGCAGGGAATTGATAACTGCAATGCCCGCCTGTGAAGCGCGATATAATCCTCCACGGTCGAGTCCATAAGCGCACCCGTGTAGATAATGTAGCTTATCTCACCCTTTTCCAATAGCTTAAAGGCGTTGTCACTTTCCTTAATTCCCGCGATTTCGGTCACGCCGATACCGAGGGTTCTTATAGTATCGGCGGTTTCGGCGGTGGCGTAAAGCTTGAACCCTAAATCATGGAACTTTTTAGCAAGTGACACCACCTCGTGCTGATCGTGGGTGTCAACGCTGATAAGCACGCCCACATCTTTTTGCAAAACCGACGATTTAAGGGTCATTCCCGCCGCTGTAAGCCCCTTAAAGAGGGCTTCGGTAAGGGTTTTTCCTATACCCAGCACCTCGCCCGTCGATTTCATTTCAGGTCCTAAGTAGGAGTTGACGTCGTTAAGCTTTTCGAAGGAAAATACAGGCACCTTAACGGCATAATAGGGCGGAATCTTATGAAGCCCCGTGCCGCACCCGAGTTCTTTTAAGGTGCTGCCCGTCATAACGCGCGCGGCAATATCAACCATAGGCACGCCCGTCACCTTGCTTATATAAGGTACTGTGCGGGAGGCTCTGGGGTTGACCTCAATGACATACAGCTCGTTATTGAATATCAGGTATTGAATGTTTACAAGTCCCTTTGTGCCCAGCGCTAACGCCAGCTTTTCGGAGCACCCGACTATACGGCGCATCATTTTATCGTTAATGCTGTAGGGCGGGTAAACGGCGATAGAATCGCCGCTGTGTACCCCCGCGCGCTCGATATGCTGCATAACGCCCGGGATCAGCACGTCCTTACCGTCCGAGATTACATCAACCTCTAATTCCTTGCCCGCCATATATTTATCCACAAGCACGGGGTTATCGATGCCCTGTGCCAAAATGCGCTCCATATAAACCCGAACCTCGTCCTCGTTGTGGACGATTTTCATATTTTGCCCGCCGATAACATAGGAGGGGCGCAAAAGCACGGGAAAGCCCAAGGTATTCGCGGCGTTTATTGCTTCGTCTAAGGTATTTACGCCGACGCCTTTAGGTCTTTTTATTGAGAATTTTTCCAGCAGTTCGTCAAACCGCTCCCTGTCCTCGGCAAGGTCAATGCCCTCGGCAGATGTGCCGAGAATGGGTATTCCGTTACTATCCAAAAATTTTGTAAGCTTAATAGCGGTCTGACCGCCGAAAGCCACAACCACCCCTACCGGCTTTTCGACCTTTATTATATTCATTACATCTTCGTCGGTAAGCGGCTCGAAATAAAGTCTGTCCGCCGTGTCGTAATCGGTCGAAACGGTTTCGGGGTTGTTGTTGACAATCACAACATCATAGCCCGCTTCTTTCAGCGTCCAGACGCAATGAACCGAGGAATAGTCAAACTCTATTCCCTGACCGATTCTGATAGGCCCTGAGCCTAAAACCATAATAACGGGCTTGCCCGAGCGCTTAAAGGAGCGCGCCTCGCACTCGTTTCCAAAGGTCGAGTAAAAATAGGGGGTCACCGCGTCAAACTCCGCGCCGCAGGTATCGACCATTTTGTAGGCGGCGTCCAAAACGGGTAAGCTCCCCGCACCCGAAATGCGCTTTAACGCCTTATCGGTGTAGCCTAATTTTTTACCCTTTAAATATAATTTTTCATCAATGCAGTTTTCGATTTCCTTTTCATAGTTAACAAGGTTTAAAAGCTTGTAAAGGAAAAAGCGGTCAATGCGGGTGATTTCAAATATTTCGTCCGCCGAAACTCCGCTTTTAAGCGCCTCAAAAACGGTAAATAAACGGCGGTCGTCGGCGATTTTAAGCCGTTCTTTAATATCAAGGTCTGAAATTGGAGCGGCGTTCAGGGTATCGAGGGAAATTTCCGCGCCCCTTACCGCCTTTATAATGCCCTCTTCAAAGCTTTCGCCTATCGCCATAACCTCGCCCGTCGCTTTCATCTGGGTGCCAAGCTTTCTTGACGCGCCCGCGAATTTATCAAAGGGCCACTTAGGAAGTTTAACTACAACATAGTCAAGTGCCGGCTCAAAGCAGGCGCAGGTTTTGCCCGTAATATCGTTTGTAATCTCGTCCAGGGTGTAGCCGAGGGCGATTTTGGTGGTGATTTTCGCAATCGGGTAGCCCGTCGCTTTGGACGCCAATGCCGAAGACCGCGAAACCCTCGGATTAACCTCTATAACCGCGTACTCAAAGCTGTCGGGATTAAGGGCAAACTGGCAGTTACAGCCGCCCACAATGCCCAAAGCCGAGATAATATTAAGCGCCGCGCTACGGAGCATCTGGTACTCCTTGTCCGAAAGGGTAAGCGCGGGGGCGACAACAATGCTGTCCCCAGTGTGAACGCCTACGGGGTCGAAGTTTTCCATACTGCAAACAGCTATAACATTTCCCGCGCAGTCGCGCATAGTCTCAAACTCGATTTCTTTCCACCCAAATATGTACTTTTCCACAAGTATTTGGGTAATGGGGGATAAATCAAGACCTGTTTTAGCTATGATTTTAAGCTCCTCCGCGTTATTTGCAACTCCGCCGCCCGCTCCCCCTAAGGTAAAGGCGGGGCGCACAATTACGGGGTAGCCTATTTTCTCCGCGATACTAAGCGCGGTATCAATATCATTCGCAATGTCCGAGGGGATTGTCGGCTCGCCGATTTCCGCCATTGTGTCCTTGAATAATTGCCTGTCCTCCGCCTTATCGATAGCTTCGGCATTAGTGCCGATAAGCCGCACGCCGTTTTGTGCCAAAAAGCCGTCCTTGTCAAGCTGCATTGCAACGGTAAGACCCGTCTGACCGCCGAGGCCCGCCAACAGACTGTCTGGCTTTTCCTTTAAAATAATGCGTTTTACGGTCTCCTCTGTCAGCGGCTCTAAATAAATTTCGTCGGCTAACGCCTTGTCGGTCATAATCGTGGCGGGGTTGGAATTTACAAGCACCACGTTTACGCCCGCGTCTCTTAAAACCCGACACGCCTGTGCTCCCGCGTAGTCAAACTCTGCCGCCTGCCCTATAACTATAGGGCCCGAGCCTATAACCATAACCTTTTTTATAGTTTTATCAAAGGGCATTTATTTTTCCTCCATAAGCTTTAAAAAGCGGTCGAACAAAAATGACGTGTCGTGGGGACCCGACGCCGCCTCGGGGTGGAACTGCACCGAAAAGGTGGCGAGGTTCTCATAATCTATCCCCTCGCAGGTGCCGTCATTCGCGTTAATAAAGCTGATTTTGCCCCTTTTAACGCTCTCGGGCACAACTGCGTAGCCGTGATTCTGGCTTGTGATATAGGTGCGGATGCCTTCTACTTCTTTTACCGGCTGATTAACACCCCTGTGACCGTATTTAAGCTTCTCGGTTTCAGCGCCCATAGCGAGCGCTAACAGCTGATGACCGAGGCAAATGCCGAAAACAGGCTTTTTACCTACAAGGTTCTTTATTACCTCTATCTGAAAGAGGTTTTCGGCGGGATCGCCCGGTCCGTTTGAAAGCATAATACCGTCGGGATCGGTTTTTAAAATTTCCTCTGCCGAGGTAAAAGCGGGGACGGCGGTAACCCTACAGCCCCGCTTGTTTAATTCCCTTATTATGTTGCGCTTTGCGCCGTAATCGATAAGGGTTACCTTAAATTTTTCGTTTTCAGCGGGATAAACCGCGGCAGTTTTAGCGGTTACGCTCTCTACCGCGCCGATAATTTTATAATCCTTAACCCCGCTTAAATCGGACGGAATTTCACTGCAAATTATCGCGTTCAGTACACCTTGCTCGCGGATAATTTTGGTTATGGCTCTGGTGTCCACCCCGTAAATCGCGGGGATACCCTTTTCCTTTAAAAAGCCGTCAAGGGTACACTTGCACCTGAAATTCGACGGATTATCGCATTTTTCGCGCACAACATAGCCCTTAACCGAGCACTCGCCCTCGAAATCCTCGGGGATTATTCCGTAATTTCCTATCATAGGGAAGGTCTGCAAAACAATCTGCCCGTAATAGCTCTCGTCCGTAAGGGTCTCGATATAGCCGCACATACCCGTGGTGAAAACAAGCTCGCCTATAGTGTCTTTTTGCGCGCCGAAGGAGTACCCCTCAAAAACCGTTCCGTCCTCTAATACCAAATACGCCTTTTTATCCATAATCTTAACCTAAGGTCGCGGCCATTACCGCCTTAATTGTGTGCATACGGTTCTCCGCCTCGTCGAATACTATCGACCGGGGCGACTCGAACACGCCGTCTGTTACCTCAAAGCAATCTCTGCCGAACTTCTCGCCCATTTCCTTGCCCACAGTTGTTTTAAGATCGTGGAAGGCGGGCAGACAGTGCATAAACACCGCGTTTTCTTTAGCGTTTGCCATAAGCTTTTCGTTTACCTGATAGGGGGAAAGCTCCTTTACTCTTTCCTCCCAAACCTCTATCGGCTCGCCCATTGAAACCCATACGTCGGTGTAGATTACGTCGGCGTTCTTTGTAGCTTTCATCGGGTCGGTCTCAAAGGTGAGGGTTGCTCCGCTTACAGCGGCGATTTCCTTACAGGTCTCAACTAATTTCTTATCGGGGAAGTACTTTTCGGGGGCGCAGGCGGTGAAATTAAGCCCCATTTTAGCACATCCGACCATTAAGGAATTTCCCATATTATAGCGGGCGTCCCCCATATAGACAAGGTTAATTCCCTCTAATTTTCCGAAATGCTCCTTTATTGTAAGGAAGTCCGCTAAAATCTGGGTGGGATGGAACTCGTTTGTAAGCCCGTTCCAAACCGGAACGCCCGCGTATTTCGCCAATTCCTCAACAATTTCCTGACCGTAGCCACGGTACTCGATACCGTCAAACATTCTGCCTAAAACCCTTGCGGTGTCGGCAATGCTCTCTTTCTTGCCTATCTGGGAGCCTGACGGGTCAAGGTAGGTTACCCCCATTCCAAGGTCATATGCCGCCACCTCAAAGCTGCAACGGGTTCTGGTACTGGTTTTTTCAAAAATAAGCGCTATGTTCTTACCCGCGCAGATATTGTGCGGAATACCGTTCTTCTTTTTATATTTAAGCTCCGCCGCAAGGTCTAAGAGGCAAGCTATCTCCTCGCGTGAGAAATCAAGCAGCTTTAAAAAGCTTTTTCCTTTAAAGTCCATATTTATTCTCCTATTCACAAGCTTCTTTTAGTATTTGAATCGCCGTTTTAAGCTGTTCCCACGGAATGTTAAGGGCAGGGAGCAGGCGCACCTTAGTTTTGGCTTTTATTACAAGCACACCCTTTTCACGGCACTTTTCTATTACCTCGTTTGCGTCCTTTTCGGTCTCAATGCCTAACATCAGCCCCATACCCGTAACCGATTTTACGCCCGAAGCTACGGACAGCTCGTTTATAATATATTCCGATTTTTCCCTAACCTCGGCTAAAAGACTTTCGTCAATACGGCTTAAAATGTTAAGCGCCCCCGCACAGCATACGGGGTTGCCCCCAAAGGTAGAGCCGTGCGAACCCGCGGTAAGCACATCTTTAACCTTATCGCCTAAAAGGGTCGCGCCGATAGGCAGTCCGCCCCCTAAGCCCTTTGCGGTTGAAACAATATCGGGTGTAATTCCGTAGTTCATATAGCCGTAAAGCCTGCCCGTTCTGCCGTTGCCCGTCTGCACCTCATCGGCAATCATAAGTATATCCTGCTCTTTTGCAATTTCGGCTATGGCAGAAACAAATTCTTTTGTTAAGGGCATAACTCCGCCCTCGCCCTGAACAGGCTCGAACATAATTGCGGCGACCTTGTTTTCCTTTACTTTAAGTATAAGGTCATCTATATTATTAGCCTCGGCATAGACAAAGCCCTCTGTAAGCGGCAAAAAGTCCTTATGAAAAACCTCCTGCCCCGTTGCGGCAAGGGTGGTTATTGTTCTGCCGTGAAAGCTGTTTTTAAGGGTGATAACTGTATTGTATTCCGCGCCCTTTTTCTCGGCGGCGTATTTGCGCGCTGTCTTTATTGCGCACTCGTTCGCCTCCGCTCCCGAATTTGAAAAGAAAACCTTTTTCATTCCCGTGCGTGTGCAGAGCATTTCGGCTAAATCCGCGGCAGGCTTTGTAAAATACAAATTAGAGGTGTGCTGAATTTTATTTAACTGTGCGGTCACGGCGTTTATCCAGTCATCATCCGCCGCTCCAAAGGTGTTTACGGCTATTCCCGTGCCTAAATCTATGTACTCGTGCCCGTCCTCGTCCTTTAAAAGAGAGCCTTTACCCTCGCTTATTACAAGGGGAAAGCGGGCGTAGGTCGCGGCAATAAATTCGCCGTCCTTTTGCTTAACGCTCATCATTTTTGTCTCCCGTAACCATAGTACCCGCGCCCTCGTCGGTAAGGGTCTCTATAAGCAGGGCGTGGGGCACTCTGCCGTCTAAAATAATCACCTTTTTAACCCCGCGGTGAATAGCCTCGATACAGCACTCAACCTTGGGTATCATACCGCCCGAGATAGTACCGTCACGGAAAAGCTCCGTCGCCTCTTCAATGTCGATACAGGGAATAAGGGAATCGGGGTCGTCCTTATCCCGCAAAATGCCCTCGATATCGGTCATTGTGATAAGTCTTTCGGCGTTCATTGCCCCCGCTATATATGCGGCGGCGGTGTCGGCGTTAATATTGTAAACATTTCCGTCCCCGTCACAGCCGACGGTTGAGACAACAGGGATATAATCGCGGTCAAGCAGGTCTGTAATCGGCTCAACATTTACCTTGGTTATCTTGCCGACGAAGCCTAACTTCTCGTTCTTAGGCACAGCCTCAATCATATGACCGTCCATACCCGAAATGCCCATAGCCTTGCCGCCCTTTATTTCAAGAAGGTTGACAAGGCTTTTATTAATCTTACCCGCAAGCACCATCTGCACGACCTCGGCGGTCTCCTTATCGGTAACCCTAAGTCCGTCCACAAAAACCGATTCCTTGCCGATTTTTTTAAGCATATCGGTAATCTCAGGACCGCCGCCGTGTACTAATACTACCTTTACCCCGATAAGGGAAAGGAGCACTATATCCTCCATTACCTGCTGTTTTAATTCCTCGTTTATCATAGCGTTGCCGCCGTATTTTATAACGACTATTTTTTTATAGTATTTCTGAATATAAGGCAACGCCTGAGTTAAAACCTCGGCACGCTGTGCGTTTGAAAGCTCGATAGCCATTTTTATCACGTCCTATAGTCTCCGTTTATTTTAACATAATCGTAGGTAAGGTCACAGCCCCACGCGGTAGAGGAAAACTCGCCCGAATTAAGGTCTGCCAAAATTTCAATCTCATTTTCAAGCAGAATTTCCTTTGCCTTTTCCTCGCTGAAGGGTATACCCGCACCCTTTTCACAAACGGGGATTTCTCCCTTAGACGATTTAAAGGAAACATCTATTTTATTAACATCTACATTCGCGCCCGAATAGCCTATCGCGCAAAGCACGCGGCCCCAGTTGGCGTCCGCGCCGAACATCGCCGCCTTTGTAAGGGAGGAGCAGATAACCGATTTTGCAACCGTCTTTGCGGTCTCTATTGTTTCAGCGCCCAATACCTTACATTCGATAAGCTTTGTCGCGCCCTCGCCGTCCCCCGCAATTCTGCGGCAGAGATAAACCGTCACGGTGTTAAGGGCTTTCATAAAGGTATCAAAGTCCCCGCCCTCGGCGGTGATTTCTTCATTTTCCGCCATACCGTTTGCAAGCAATGTCACCATATCGTTAGTCGAGGTGTCACCGTCAATACTTATCATATTAAAGGTATTCTGAATATCGCCCGCAAGCGCCTTTTTAAGCATTTCGGAGCTTATCTTACAGTCGGTGGTAAGAAAGACCAGCATTGTCGCCATATTCGGGTGAATCATACCCGAACCCTTTGCGATACCGCCGATTTTGCACTCCTTGCCGCCGATATTAAAGCTTACGGCGACCTCCTTTATTTTGGTGTCGGTGGTCATAATGCCCTCCGCCGCCTGCTTGCTCCCGTCTTCCGACAGCGCACCGACAAGCTCGGGTATACCGTTTTTAATAGGTGCAATATCAAGGGGCTGACCGATAACCCCCGTAGAGGCTACGACTATATCCTCGGCGGGGATATTAAGCTCTTTACTCAACAATTCACAGGTTTCTTCTGCAATCTCTATACCGTTCGCATTGCAGGTGTTGGCGTTGCCGCTGTTGCAAATTACAGCTCTTGCAAAGCCGTCGGCAATATGCTCCTTTGTAACGGTAAGCGGAGCGCCCTTTACAAGGTTTGTTGTGTAAACCGCGGCGGCGGTCGCCCTTTTTTCGCTGTAAATAAGGGACAGATCCCGCTTAGTGCGGTTTTTTCTTATGCCGCAGTGTACTCCTGCCGCCTTAAAGCCCTTTGCGGCACAAACGCCGCCTGAAATCATTTCCATTTTTTTGCTCCTATAGCTTATAATTCAAGTCCTGTGGTTTTATCTGTACCCATAACTATATTCATACACTCCACCGCCGCGCCCGAAGCGCCCTTGCCGAGGTTGTCATAGCGGGATATAAGCAAAATTCTGTCCTCATTGCCGGAGACAGAAATTTCCATACTGTCCTTGCCGCCGAGCCTGTTTGCCGAGACAAAGCCGCTCTCGTCAAAGTCCTCTTTGTACCTTACAACAGAACTGTTGTATTTTTCCTTATATATATTTTTTATATCCTCCGCCGTGCCGTTTATTTGGGATTTAAAAAGCGGAACGGTCACGGTCATACCGCTGTAAAAATCGGCGACTATGGGGGAGAACATCGGCGGGTTTTTAAGCCCGCAAACCGCCGTCATTTCGGGCAGGTGCTTGTGAGTCTGCCCTATTCCGTACTGTCTCGGTGCGGATAATAGCGGGTCTCTCTCCCCGCTTTCATACTCGGCAATCATCTTTTTGCCGCCGCCCGAATACCCCGTTACCGAAAAGCAGGTAAGCAAAGTGTTTTTATCTAAAATTCCCGACTCAACAAGCGGAAAAACAAGGGATATAAAGCCGCTCGCGTGACAGCCGGGGACGGCTATGCGCTTTGAAGCGGCAATTTTTTGCTCCCTTTCCGCCGATAATTCGGGGAAGCCGTACGCCCAGTCGGGATTTGTGCGGTGTGCGGTGGAGGTGTCGATTATAACGGTATTATCATTTTCGGCAAGGGACACCGCCTCTATAGCCGCCGCGTCGGGCAGGCAGAGAAAGGCAATATCAGCGGAATTTATCGCCGCTTTTCTCGCGTTTAAATCCTTGCGGTTTTCTTCTGAAAGGCGGATAAGCTCTATATCACTCCTGCTTTCAAGCCTTTCGTAAATTCTAAGACCTGTTGTGCCCGCACTTCCGTCAATAAATATCTTAGTCATTTAAAAACTCCGTTATGTATTTAAGCTGTGTTTCTACCGAAGCCGCCCCCGTGCCGCCTGCCGAAATACGCTTTTCTACACAGGTGTCAAGGGAGATTTCGCCGAATAAATCATCATCAAACAGCGGGTCAAATTCCTTGTACTTCTCCATCGGTACGGTCTCTAAAATAAGCCCGTTATCAATGCAAAAAGCTACAATTTCGCCCACCTTTTTATACGCCGTTCTGAAGGGCATACCCTTTTTAACCAGATAGTCCGCAAGGTCGGTTGCGTTAATAAAGCCCTTGCCCGCCGCCTTGCGCATATTGTCGGGCAGTACCCGCATTGTCGCAAGCATTGGGGTGAATACCTTAAGGCACTTTTTGACGGTATCCACCGCGTCAAAGATAGCCTCCTTGTCCTCCTGCATATCCTTGTTGTAGGCGAGCGGAAGGCCCTTAAGGGTGGTAAGAAGTCCCATTAAATCGCCGTAAACCCGACCCGTTTTGCCGCGTACAAGCTCCGCCATATCGGGATTTTTCTTTTGCGGCATTATGCTTGAGCCGGTTGTGTAGCTGTCGTCAAGCTCGATAAACTTAAACTCCCAGCTTGACCAAAGGATAATTTCCTCGGAAAATCTTGACAAATGCATCATAATCATTGCAAAGCAAGATAGCAGTTCAACACAGAAATCTCTGTCGGAAACACCGTCGATACTGTTAAGGGAAATACCCGTAAAGCCTAAACGCTCAGCCTCCCATGCCCTGTCGGTATTATAGGTAGTGCCTGCCAAAGCACAGGAACCTATGGGACAGTTTTCGTACATTCTGTTTAAAGCGTCACATAACCGCTTAAAATCGCGGGTGAACATCATAGCATAGGCTAAAATATGGTGCGCGAAGGTTATGGGCTGTGCGCGCTGCAAATGTGTATAACCCGGCATAATATCGTTTTTATGCTCACCTGCCAAATCGCGGATAGCCTTTATTAGCTCCTTTAAAAGCCCGCCGATTTGGTCACATTCAGCCATTAAATACATACGGATATCCAATGCCACCTGGTCGTTGCGGCTTCTTGCCGTATGCAGTTTTTTACCCGCGTCACCAATACGACGTGTCAGCTCCGACTCAACAAACATATGTATATCCTCGGCGTCCATATCAAAGGTAAGCTTTCCGCTTTCAATATCTTCAAGAATACTGCTCAAGCCCTTTTGAATTTGCTTTTCCTCCGAGTCTGTAATGATACCCTGACGGCGAAGCATAATAGCGTGAACAATAGAGCCTGTTATATCCTGCTTATACATACGGCAGTCAAAGTGAATCGACGAGTTAAAATCGTCCGCTTCCTTATCGAGGGCCTTTTGAAACCTGCCCGCCCACATTTTATCCATTAAATTTACTCCGTTCTTTTTATGCCGTCCGAACTGATACTTCGGACGGCACATTATATATGTATTATTTAAGCCCGTTTTTAGCCTTCATCTTGGCGTAAACCTTGGTCGGCAGACCGTAAAGATTGATAAAGCCCGCCGAATCCGCCTGATTGTAAACCTCGTCCTCGTCAAAGGTCGCGATTTCGGGATCATAGAGTGAATAAGGTGAAGAAACGCCCGCGTTAATCATATTGCCCTTGTAAAGCTTTAAGGTGACATCGCCCGTAACGGTCTTCTGGGTGGTCTTTACGAAGGAAAGAATAGCCTCGGTAAGCGGGGTGAACCACTGGGCGTTGTAAACAAGCTCGGCTAACTTCTGTGCTACAAGGGACTTGTAGTGGGCGGTCTCCTTGTCAAGGCAGATGCTTTCAAGCACGCTGTGCGCCTTGTAAAGGATAGCGCCGCCCGGGGTCTCGTAAACGCCGCGGCACTTCATACCCACAAGACGGTTTTCCACAATGTCAAGAAGTCCTATGCCGTTCCCGCCGCCCAATTTGTTAAGGGTCTCTACAAGCTCTACAGCCCCCATTTCCTTGCCGTCAACCGCCGTCGGAACACCCTTTTCAAAATGAAGGGTCACATAGGTCGGCTTGTCGGGCGCCTGCTCGGGAGAAACGCCCATCTCAAGGAAGCCTTCCTTATTATACTGCGGCTCGTTTTTCGGGTCTTCAAGGTCAAGACCCTCGTGCGACAAATGCCAGATGTTCTTATCCTTTGAATAGTTGGTCTCGCGGTTAATCTTAAGCGGTACGTTGTGCGCCTCGGCGTAGTCGATTTCCTCCTCGCGGGACTTAATATCCCACTCACGCCAGGGGGCTATTATCGGCATATCGGGAGCGAAGGCCTTAATTGCAAGCTCAAAACGCACCTGATCGTTGCCCTTGCCCGTACAGCCGTGGCAGATAGCGTCCGCGCCCTCGGCAATAGCGATTTCAGCTATACGCTTCGCAATAGGAGGACGGGCAAAAGCCGTACCTAACATATAATCCTCATATAAAGCGCCCGCCTGAACGCAGGGGAAAACGTAATCCTCAAGAAATTCCTTTGTAAGATCCTCTATGTAAAGCTTGGACGCGCCTGTTTTAATCGCCTTTTCCTCAAGACCCTCAAGCTCGCTCGCCTGACCGACATTGCCCGAAACCGCAATAATTTCGGGATTATTGTAGTTTTCCTTAAGCCACGGAATGATGATAGATGTATCAAGACCGCCTGAATATGCAAGAACGACCTTCTTTATTTCCTTTTTATTCATTTTTATTCCTCCAATTTGCATATTTATTAATTTCTATGCATAAAT
>CABVAD010000005.1 GCA_902496265.1 uncultured Oscillospiraceae bacterium | reverse complement strand
TCTATTAAAATAATATTTAATTGTTCTTTGCAATGTGTAATAAATTTTTTTAATTCCGAATTCCGAATTCCGAATTAAAAAAGGTTGGTGATTTTTTGCCGTTATTTAAAAAGAAAAATACCGCCGAAAGACCGCTGCCGCGCCATATCGCCATAGTTATGGACGGCAACGGGCGCTGGGCTAAAAAACGCGGACTCCCCCGTTCGGCGGGTCACGTTTCGGGGGCGAAAACCTTTAAAACAATTGCTCGGTACTGCAATAAAATAGGGCTTGAATACCTGACGGTTTACGCCTTTTCCACCGAGAACTGGAAGCGGCCCGCCGAGGAGGTAGAGGGCATTATGAACCTGCTTCGCGACTATTTAAAGGACGCGGAAAACTTCAAGCAGGAAAATATCAAGGTCAAATTTATCGGCGACCCTGCCCCCCTTGCCGAGGATATTAAGGAGCTTATGAAAAAGGACGAGGACGGCTCTAAGGACGCGACGGGGCTTAAGCTTAATATAGCGATAAACTACGGCGGCAGAGACGAGCTGGTTCACGCGGTGAAAAAAATCGTTACCGACGGTGTGCCCGCCGAGGAAATTACCGAGCAGACAATTTCCGACCGACTTTATACCGCTAATATGCCCGACCCCGATTTTATAATCAGACCCAGCGGCGAATACCGCACCTCAAATTATCTTTTGTGGCAGTCAGCGTACGCCGAGTACTGGTTTTCGGACGTTTTGTGGCCCGATTTCACCCCTAAGCATTTGGAAAAGGCAATTGAGGACTACAACCGCCGCAACCGCCGCTTCGGCGGAGTTTGACGAGGTGAAAGTATGAAAACAAGAATTATATCGGGCGTTGTAATGGCGCTTATCGTAGCGGCGGTGCTGGCGCTCGGAATGCTTGTAAACCCGCTTTTTATAACCTTTTTTATTGCCGCTATTACGGCGGTCGCGATTTATGAACTCCTGCATAACGCGGCGGGAATTAAATCCAAGGCGGCGCTTATAGGGGCGTGCGCCTTTTCGGTGCTTTACGTTGTGGGAGCGGACGAGAATTTTCAAGGCATAATATATTCGTTTATTCCCTATTCTGTGGATAGAATCGTATCCCAATCAACGAAATTTTACAATTATTGGTCTTACGGATTTTCGGGGCTTATTATACTATATTTCATTTTTGCGGCGATAATAATTCTCAAAAATCATAAAGACTTCGGCTTGGCACAGATAGCCGCGCTGTTCGGATTTCCGCTTCCCTACGCCTATGCTTTCACCTGCTTGGGCGGTATAATTTCACATATGGATGGAATTTTCTATCTTTTAATGCTCCTTAATTTCTCGAGCGTTTGCGATATGGGTGCGTACTTTGTCGGCAGTACCTTAGGCAAGCACAAGCTCTGCCCCGAGATAAGCCCTAAAAAAACGGTTGAGGGAGCTATCGGGGGAATTTTGTCGAGCATTGCGGTATCCCTTATTTTGGTTTTCGCCTTTTCTGTAACCGAAAAGCTTGCCGCCGCGCTTATTTTGACTGTACCTTTCTGCATTTTGGGTATGATAGGCGACCTGTTTGCATCTGCAATCAAGCGCACGGCGGGAATTAAGGACTACGGGAATTTAATTCCGGGTCACGGCGGAATACTTGACAGATTTGACAGTATAATTATGATAGCACCCCTCTTTTCACTCTTTGTCTCACTGGGGGTTATTTGATGAAAAGGCTTATAATTTTAGGTTCCACAGGCTCTATAGGCGTTCAGGCATTAGAGGTTGCCGAAAGAAACGGCTATAAAGTAACCGCTTTGGCGGCGGGAAAGAATACCGAGCTTCTCGAAAAACAGGCAAGAAAATTTAAGCCGGATATTGTCGCCGTTTCGGAGAAACAAGCGGCAAGCGACCTTAAAATCCGCCTTAAAGATACCGATATTAAGGTGCTTGTCGGCGAAGAGGGGGTCTGTGCCGCCGCACAGTATGAGGGCGATATTGTTTTAAACGCTATTGTAGGCATTGCGGGGCTAAGACCTACCCTCGCGGCGATTGACGCTAACAAAACCATAGCCCTTGCAAATAAGGAAACCCTTGTCGCGGGGGGAGAGATCGTAAACCGCCGACTTAAAGAAACGGGAGTAAAGCTTTTGCCCGTCGACAGTGAACATTCCGCGATTTTCCAGTCTTTACAGGGCGCGCCGAAAGGCTCGCTTAAAAAAATATTGCTCACCGCGTCGGGCGGTCCGTTTTACGGCAAGACCAAAAAGGAGCTTGAAAGCGTCACGGTTAAGGACGCGCTCAACCACCCGAACTGGTCTATGGGGGCGAAAATCACGGTCGACTCCGCCACCCTTATGAACAAGGGGCTTGAGGTTATCGAGGCGGTGCGGCTGTTTGACGTTGCGCCTGATAATATTGAGGTGTTAGTGCACAGGCAGAGTATTGTCCATTCAGGGATAGAGCTGTCCGACGGCGCGGTTATAGCCCAGTTAGGCACGCCCGATATGCGGCTTCCTATTCAGTACGCCTTAACATACCCTAAGCGGGCGGATTTTGCCTTCGAGCATCTAAGCCTTACCGATATCGGCACGCTGACCTTCGAAAAGCCCGATACCGAGACCTTCCGCTGTCTGCCCCTTTGCATTGAGGCGGTAAAACGGGGCGGTCTTGCCCCCGCGGCGGTAAACGGGGCAAACGAGGAGGCGGTCGCTTTGTTCCTTAGCGGTAAAATTAAATTCCTGCAGATTGCCGAAATGGCGGAAAAAGCCCTTAATTCGGTCAATAATAAAAAGGAATACTCATTGGAAGACGTTTTCGAGGCAGACCAAGCGGCGAGAGAGTTAATTCGGAATTCGGAATTCGGAATTCGGAATTAAAATTATTATTACAGCAGGTGATTACTATTTCAGCATTTTTAAACGTATGGGGTAATGTGTGGCCGTATCTTGTTGCGGTGCTTCTTTTTCTTTTGCTTATTATAATTCACGAATTCGGGCATTTTATCGCCGCGAAGCTTTTGGGCGTGAGGGTAAACGAATTTGCGGTAGGCTTCGGTCCTAAGCTCTTTTCAAAAAAAGGAAAGGAGACCGAATATAAGGTTAATCTTATACCTTTAGGCGGTTACTGCGCAATGGAGGGCGAGGACGAGGAAAGCCGCGACGAGCGCGCTTTCTGCAACAAAAAGCCGTGGAGACGGCTTATTATAGTCGCAATGGGGGCTATTTTCAATCTCCTTTTGGGGCTTATAATTGTGGGGGTCAGTCTCGCTCCCGAAAGCCGCTTTACTTCAACCGTGGTCGCCGAGTTTACCGAAAATGCGGTAAGCGAGCAGAGCGGACTTAAGGTCGACGATAAAATCATAGCGGTTGAGGGAAGAAAAATTTTCTCAACCTATGATTTAAGCTACGCCTTTACGAATGTCGAGGACGGAAAAATCGATATCACCGTAAAGCGGGACGGCGAAAGGGTCGAGCTTCGCGATGTCGCTTTTGAAACCTCCGAAGAGAACGGAATCAGCTATTTGAATGTGGATTTCAGGGTCTACGGCATAAAAAAGACGGTCGGCTCATTTTTAAAGCAGACCTTCTCTACCGCCGCCTCCTACTGTGCGGTGGTGTGGCGCTCCCTTATAGACCTTATAACGGGGAAATACGGTATCAGCGCGGTGTCGGGTCCTGTGGGCGTTACGGCGGTAATCGGCTCTGCGGCAAAGCAAAGCCTTAAAAATATACTGCCGATTATGGCACTTATCACCATTAATTTAGGTATTTTTAATCTCTTGCCTATTCCCGCGCTGGACGGCGGAAGACTGTTATTTATTCTTATAGAAATGATTTTCCGCAAGCCCGTACCGCAAAAGTACGAGGCGGCGGTTCACGCGGCGGGCTTCGCTATCCTAATCGGCTTTATGCTGCTTATTACCGCAAAGGATATCTGGTCGCTTATTACGGGGTGATTTGCTTTGTTTACTAACGATAGAACAAAAAAGGTTTTCGCCGGCAGCGCCGCAATCGGCGGCGGCGCGCCCATAACGGTGCAGTCGATGCTATGTGTTCCCGCGCATAATATTAAAGGCAATGTTGAGCAGGCAAAGGCGCTTGAACAGGCGGGGTGCGATATTGTTAGAATTTCCGTCCCCGATAATGAAGCGATAAAAACCCTTGCCGCCGTAAAGGAAAGCGTTTCGATACCCGTTGTTGCCGACATTCATTTTGACTATAAATTAGCCCTCGAAAGCGTCGCCGCGGGGGCGGATAAAATCCGCATCAACCCCGGCAATATCGGCTCGGACGATAGGGTTAAGGCGGTCGCCGCCGCCTGCAAAACGGCGGGTGTGCCGATAAGAATAGGCGTTAATTCAGGCTCGCTTGAAAAGAGTATACTCGAAAAATACGGCTCGCCCACCCCCGAGGCGATGGTGGAAAGCGGGCTTTACCATATTTCTTTACTGGAAAAATTCGATTTTGACGATATCGTGCTCTCCCTTAAAAGCTCGGACGTGAAGAAGATGTATAAAGCCTACGAGCTTGCCGCCGAAAGGTGCCGCTATCCCCTGCATTTAGGGGTGACCGAGGCGGGAACGGCAGATATGGGAACTATAAAATCCGCCGCGGGTATAGGCGGTCTGCTTTTGCGTAATATCGGCGCTACAATCAGAATTTCACTTACCGACGACCCCGTAAAGGAGGTAGAGTCGGGTATTAAGCTGCTCCGCGCCTTGGGACTTCGCGGCGGCGGGATAAAATTCGTTTCCTGCCCAACCTGCGGCAGGACGAAAATAGATCTAATAGGGCTTGCAAGCGAGGTTGAAAGGCGGCTTGCAGATGTTAACAAGGATATAACCGTCGCGGTTATGGGCTGTGCGGTAAACGGTCCGGGCGAGGCGAGAGAAGCAGATATAGGCATAGCGGGCGGCGACGGTTGCGGACTGCTCTTTAAGCATGGCGAAATTATCCGCAAAATCCCCGAGGAACGCCTGCTTGACGAGCTTTTAGGCGAAATTGAAAAAATGTAAAAAACGGAGTGTAAAAATTGGCTAAGGCTTTATTTTCGGATATATTCGGTGCAAATATTTCTTCCTCGGATACCGTGCAGGCTTGTACTGTCGAGCATTGCGGGCTCGATATGGAGGAAAGAACCCTTGATATAACCCTTAAATCCGAAAATTACATAACAATGAATGAGCGGAATGCTTTGCACAATTCGCTTTCAGCGGCGTTAAAGCTTAATTCCTGCTCTGTATCCTTTGTTTACGGCGAAAGCGCGCTTGACAGCGATGCCTGTGCCGATATAATAGCTGAAATCAAGGTCAAAAACGCGGCTTTGAACGGCTATTTCAACGGCGCGGAGTATAAGCTTACCGACGGAAGTGTGGGCATAACCTTAAAATTCGGCGGATATGCTAAAATTCTTGACAGCGGCTTTGAAAACGCCTTTCGCGCGATTGTAATGGAGCGGTTTAATAAGGAGGTTACCGTCACCTTTGACGGTCAGCTTGACGCGGTGGAGATGGAAGTACCTAAGGTTATAGCCCCCGAGCATACAGAGCGCAAGCAAGCCCAGAAATCGGACAAGCCCTCCGCTCCCAAAAAGGAAATTAAGTTTGAAAAGCGGGAGGAAAGACCCGAAAACGGCATCGTTTACCTTGACAATCCGCAGGTTTTTTACGGCAGAGGTATTAATACTAATACCAAAAAAATGATTGAGGTCACCCCCGAGGATACCGAAATCTGCTGTTGGGGCGAGGTTTTTGGCACAGAGGTGCGAACGATAAACACCAAGCGCGGCGAATCGAATATCCTCACCTTTTCTTTCAGCGATTACACAAATTCCCTTACCGCCAATATGTTTATCGACCCTAAACGTATGGGTGAGGTAGCCCCCGTAAAGGACGGCGCGTTTCTGCTTGTAAACGGTACATACGAGTTTGATAATTATAAAAATGAGTTCAGGGTAAAGCCAAAGGCTATGGCTCTATTGCAGAAATATGAAGAGACCGACTCTCACGAGGGCGAAAAGCGGGTGGAGCTTCACTGCCATACCAATATGTCCGCAAAGGACGCGGTTTCCTCCGCCGCCGATATTGTAAATCAGGCGTATAAGTGGGGTCACAAGGCGGTCGCGATTACCGACCACGGCGTTGTTCAGGCATATCCCGCCGCCGCGGGCGCGGTCAAGGCGATAAGAAAGGGCGGCGGTCAGTTTAAGGTTATCTACGGCGTGGAGGCCTATTTTGTCGACGATATTAACAACGATATTACAGGGCTTAACGCAAAGCAGACAGCAAAATACCGCTGTCACCAAATAATCCTTGTAAAAAATCTTACGGGGCTTAAAAATCTTTATAAATTGGTGTCGGACGCGCACCTGAATAACTTTAAGGGCAGACCGATTACCCTTCGCAGTAAGCTTGACACTCTGCGCGAGGGGCTAATCATTGGGAGCGCCTGCGAGCAGGGCGAGCTTTACAGGGCGATTGTGGACGGAAAACCCGAGGAGGAGCTTTTAAGGATCGCCGATTATTACGATTATCTTGAAATTCAGCCCCTCGGCAACAACGCCTTTATGGTGCGCGAGTCCTCATATCCCGATAAAAAGGATAAGAAGACAGGCGCGGTTATACCCAACCGTTTCCGCAAGGTCACAAGCGACGAGGTTATAAAGGACTTTAACCGCAAGGTCGTCGAGCTTGCCGATAAGTTAGGCAAGCCCGTTGTCGCCACGGGGGACGTGCATTTCCTTAAAAAAAGCGACGATATTATCCGCAAAATTCTTATGGCGGGGCAGGGCTTTGACGATTTTGACAATCAGGCTCCCCTTTACCTTAAAACCACCGATGAAATGCTAAACGATTTTGACTATTTCGGGGAGCGGGCAAAGGAATTTGTTATCGATAACCCGAACAAAATCGCCGATATGATTGACGACAATGTTATCCCCGTGCCCGACGGCAACTATCCGCCTGTTATTGAGGGCTCGGACGATCTACTCCGAAACATATGCTGGGATAACGCCCACAAGCTATACGGCGACCCCCTGCCCGAGGTAGTTGAAAAAAGGCTTAATAAGGAGCTTAACTCCATTATCAACAACGGCTTTTCGATAATGTATATTTCGGCGCAGAAGCTCGTTGCCTACAGCGAGGAAAACGGTTATTTGGTCGGCTCGCGTGGCTCTGTCGGCTCTTCCTTTGTTGCGACAATGGCGGGCATTTCCGAGGTTAACCCCCTGCCGCCCCACTATGTCTGCCCCGAGTGTCAGCACAGCGAGTTTTTCTTAAAGGGCGAGGTCGGCTCGGGCTTCGACCTGCCCGAAAAGAACTGCCCAAAATGCGGGGCCGCCTTCAACCGCAACGGTCACGACATTCCGTTCGAGACCTTCTTAGGGTTTAAGGGCGACAAGGTGCCTGATATAGACCTTAACTTCTCGGACGAATTTCAGAACTCGGTGCAGAAGTACACCGAAACCCTTTTCGGCAGGGAAAACGTATTTAAGGCGGGCACTATCTCGACGGTTGCGGAAAAGACCGCCTTCGGCTTTGCAAAGGCGTACGCCGAGAAAAAGGGCGTCACCTTAAGCAACGCGGAATTAAACCGTTTGGCTTCCCTTGTCGAAAAGGCGCAGATTAAGCAGACCACGGGTCAGCACCCCGCGGGAATGATAATTGTGCCGAGGGACAAGACGATTTACGATTTCTGCCCCGTTCAGCACCCCGCGGACGACGTTAATTCCGATATAATAACCACCCACTTTGATTTCCATTCCATTCACGATACCATTTTAAAGCTCGACGAATTGGGTCACGTTGTACCGACTACATATAAATACCTTGAGGAGTACACGGGAATCCCCGTAAACGACGTTTCAATGAGCGACCCCGAGGTTTACAGTCTCTTTACCTCGACAGAAGCCTTGGGAGTTACGCCCGATGAAATTGATTCCCGCACGGGTACATACTGTCTGCCCGAGTTCGGCACGCCCTTTGTCAGAGAAATGCTTATGGACTGTAAGCCTAAAAACTTTTCCGACCTGTTGCAGATTTCGGGTCTTTCCCACGGTACGGACGTTTGGCTCGGCAACGCAAAAGACCTTATCGATAACGGCACCTGCACGATTTCCGAGGTTATCGGAACACGTGATAACATAATGGTCTACCTTATCCACAAGGGGCTCGAAGAGGGCAAGGCGTTTAAGATTACCGAGACCGTGCGTAAGGGTCTTGTCGCAAAGGGCAAGGTTTCCGCCGAGGAATGGGGCGCTATGGAGGAGGAAATGCGCTCCCACGGCGTTCCCGAATGGTATATCGACAGCTGTCACAAGATTAAGTATATGTTCCCGAAGGCTCACGCCGCGGCGTATGTTATCTCGGCTCTGCGGCTTGCGTGGTACAAGGTGCACCGCCCGCTTGAATTTTACTGCGCCTACTTTACCGCCCGTCCCGAGGACGTTGACGTTCCGACCGTAATGCAGGGTAAGGACGCGGTAAGGCGGTATCTCCAGAACATAAAGGCAAAGGGCAAGGAGGCTACCAAAAAGGAGCTTGACGTATACAACAATATGTTGATTTTCAACGAGATGATGTCCCGCGGAATAGGGGTACTGCCGATTGATATAAACAAATCCCACGCTATGAAATACCTTCCCGAGGACGGCAAAATGCGCCTGCCCTTCGGCGCGCTTTCTGGGGTCGGCGAAAAGGCGGCGTACTCTATTTACGAGACCGCGCAGAAGGGAAATTTTGTATCGCGCGAGGATTTTCAGCTGGAGGCGGGGGTCTCCAAAACCATTATTCAGAACTTGGCTGATTTGGGCGCTATGAACGACCTGCCCGATACAAACCAGATTTCAATGTTCTAAGGGCGGTAAATAAATGCGGCTGACCGCCGCCGAACATTGCAAATACAGGTTTTTAGACAGAATGAAGCGGAAACCCTTTATCGGGTCTCCGCTTTGCTTTTTTCTTCTTTAATTTCGGCTTTGCCGTTTAAATCGTCAATCGTGACCTTGCTTTCGTGGGGTATCGGCTTCCAGTCGACCTTTTTAAAGAGTGCGACATATTGTGTGTATCTCCCGATAATGTCAAAGGTAGGCCAGGTTAAGGTGTAAAGCGCCTTTTTGTAAAGCGGCATTTTCTTCATTCTCTTATGCTCGACTATAAAAAGATACACCGCCGCCCACATATTCTCAATATACATTCCTAAGCGGTATAAAAGCCTTAGCCATATTTGCACAAGCATACCGATAAATACCGCGCCCGCCCCCGACTCCGCCGTGATTTTAAAGGGGAAAAGGAAATGCAGAAGCTGACCTAAATAGGTGCTTTTTGAGAAGAAATACACACCGCCTATGCCGTGAACGCCGCAGTAAAAGCCGTAAGCTAAAACCGAGACCAAAAGCCAGCGGATTATATTAATAACCGAAAAGGGGGTCAACTGCATTAAGGTATCATAAGATGCAAAACGGTGGCGGATTGATTCGACCGCCGACAGACTCAGCTCTTTAAAGCTCCTTTTGCCCTTTTTCTTTTCGTTAGCTTTCCAACGGGTTTTTAAAAACCGTTTGCCGAAGAATATGTTGATAAAAAGATACGGCCCTGTTTCGGCAAAGGCGAGCAGGTGACCCCTTGACCAGCGGAGTCTCTGCCTTAATGCTATTTTAAGGCTTGTGGGCTGTTCGTCGTAAAACTCGGCGGCGTCGTTGTATGTAATGGCATACCCTTGCGCCACCGCGTCGGCGGTAAGCGCCCTGTCCTCGGTAAGGGAGGTGTATTTCCAACCGTCCCTTACAATCTCATTTGCAAAAAGAAAGCCCGTACCCTGAATATTTGTAGCAAGCCTTAAAACCGACCGCGCGCGGTGGTTAAAACGGATTGACCGAAGCCAATGGAGCGCATAGGTCGAGGCGACCCAGGATTCGTCGAAATTCTTTGTATTGCGATAGGAGGTGATAAGCTTCTCCCCCGCGTCAAAGGAATCGTTCATACGGGAAATGTAGTCGGATTTAAGCAGATTATCCGCGTCAAAAACAAAATAGCCCTCAAAGCTTTCCCTGCCGTAGTCCTCCCCTATCCTTTCAAAAAGGAACTGAAGCGCAAAGCCCTTTGTCCTGTGCTCGTTATCGAACCGCTCATAGCATATTGCGCCGTGCTTGCGGGCAACCTCGGCGGTTTTATCGGTGCAGTTATCCGCCACCACAAAGACGGTGACAAGCTCCTTCGGGTAGTCCTGCTTTGCTATACTGTCAAGCAGGTTTCCGATAACCTTTTCCTCGTTCCTTGCCGCGATAACAACGGCGTATTTGTGCTGTTTCTTGGCGGGCTTGAATTTTCTTGTAAAAAACAGCCCGATTATCCGGTAAACAACCTTATAAGCAAGCATAACCGAAAACACCGTGCCTATTACGGCGTACACCGTCTTTAAAGCGGGATACCAGCCTCCCACGGTTGTAAGAACGCTTGCAATATCGGGCGTTATATTAAAAAGCATTTTAAAACCCCTTTAAAAACTGTCCGTTATTATTGAAATATGAAGCCTATAAATTATAACATCGGTATAGGTTAAAATCAACCGTTTTGTTTTCCGAGCAATTCCTCATATTCGCCGCTCAACCGCTCCCATTCGGTCATCACGGTATCAAGCTCGGTTTCAAGGGACTCAATCTCCGTCTGAAGCTCGGAAAGCTTCATATAATCCGATTGATTTTCAGGAAAGCTAAGCTCCTCCTTTACCCCGCCGATTTTCTCCTCCAAAAGAGATATTTTCTCCTCTGCTTTAGAGATAGCCCGCTCGTATTTCGAGCGCTCCTTTGCGGGGGTGGTGTAGGTCTTTTTCTGCTTTACGGGCTGTGCGGCTTTTTGTTCGGCGGGCGGCGTTTTTTTATTTTCGAGGTACTGCCCGTAGCCGTAGGGGTAGTATTTAACACCGTCCGTTTCAAAGGATAAAAGACTGTTTGAAATTTTGCGGATAAAATATCGGTCGTGCGAAACGAAAAGCACCGTTCCCGAATAGTGTGACAGCATTTCCTCCAGCGTTTCCTTGCCCACAATGTCCATATGGTTTGTCGGCTCGTCCAGAATTAAAAAATTAGGTCTTTTCTTAAAGATTTTACAGAGCGCCAGCCGTACCCGCTCCCCGCCCGAGAGCATATCCACCGTTTTAAAAACCTCCTCGCCGCCAAAAAGAAAGGCGCCCAACGCGCTCCTTGCTTCAAAATCGGTCATAGCGGGAAAAGCCTTTAAAAAGTCGTTAAGCACCGTGTCGGGGCTTGAATAAAGCGCCATCTGCTGGTCGAAATAGCCGATATTTACCCGAGGGCCGAACTTAAACTCGCCCGACAGCGGCTTTACCGCGCCCACAAGGGTCTTAATAAAGGTGGATTTTCCGAGTCCGTTGCCCCCGATAATACCCACGCGGTCGCCGCGGTGCATATCGAGGTCGATAACCGACAGCACCGAGGTATAGCCGATTTCAAGCCCTTTTACCGATAAAACGTCCTTAACGCCTATGTCCTCGGGCTCAAAATCGGCGTGAAAGGTACGCATATCATAGGAAAGCGGCGCTTCGACAGGCTTCATTCTTTCAAGCTGTTTAAGCTTTGACTGTGCCATAGCCGCCTTTGTCGGCTTATAGCGGAATTTTTCCACCAATTCCGTAAGCCTTGCTATTTCCTTTTTCTGTGCCTCGTACTCCTTTGCCTGCTGTTCCCGCCTTTGTTTTTTGAGCTCGGTAAACCGCGTGTAATTCCCCGCGTATTTATGTGTTTGTCCGTACTCAATCTCATAAACGGTATCGACCACATTATCAAGGAACATTCGGTCATGCGATACCACGACAAAGGCTTTTTTGTAGGATTTCAGGTATTCCTCGAGCCACTCGACCGCCTCAATGTCAAGGTGGTTTGTCGGCTCGTCCAAAAGCAGAATATCGGGCTTTGAAAGTAAAAGCTTTAAAAAGGCTATTTTAGTGCGCTGACCGCCCGAAAATTCCGAAAGCGGGCGGTTTTTCTGCTCATCGGTAAAGCCGAAGCGTTTTATCGCCGCCTCGTACTCCCGCTCAAAATAAAAGCCGCCGCGATTGGTAAAAAGGTCTAAAAGCGCGGTATAGCTTTTTATATTTTCCTCGCTCTGATCCCGCTCCATTTTTTCCTGAGCCTTATCAAGCTCTGCTTTAAGCTCAATTATATCCGAATACGCCTTTCTTATCTCGTCTGTCAGCGTAACGCTTTCATCGTCAAAGGTCATCTGAGACAGCACGCCGATTACGGGCTTTCCCGAAACCGCGATAAAGCTGTCTTCATCACTGTCCCTTTTTGCGAGGGTATACTCGCCCGAAATAAGCTTTAAAAGGGTGGTTTTGCCGCACCCGTTGCGGCCGACCACCGCGATTTTGCCCGTATCGTTTATCTCTATATTAACCGCGCTTAAAATCGGCTCGCCCGAAAGCTCGACCGCACCGTTTTGAATTTTAAGCTGCATACGCTCCACTCCTACACTTTGCTACAGTGGGTATTTTACCACTTTTCCGCACGCTTTGCAACAAAAGAAACGCCCCCGATAAAGGGGGCAAAAATATCGGCTTAATTTTCGGCTTCGGTAGTTGTTTGGGACTCCTTGCTCTGCGCGTTGTATTCGTCCTCCGACAAAAGATAGCTTGAAACTGCGTAAACCGTCTGACCGTTATAAATAAGCTTTGACCAGCCGCTTGCCGTGTTTTTTCCCGTCAATTCGACAAATTCTCCCCTTTTAAGGGTATAAACTATTTCGGAATTGTCGGTGCTCGGAGCGGTGCGCAGGCGCGTTTCCTCCTTTGCGGTCACCCTGCCCGACGCCGCGGAAAAGCCGTCGGAAACGGGTTTTTGCTCGGAAGAAGCGGAAGAGACCTGACTGTTTACCTCTGTTGTAAGCAGGCTTGTTTTTGCGTAAACCGTTTTTCCGTTATATACAAGCCTTGTCCAGCCCGAGGGGCTAACCCCTACGCGGGTGACAAACTCGCCGTTTTTAATTGTCGCCGCTATCACGCTGTTTGTGTTAGGCTCGGTGCGTAGATTTGTCTCGTCCTTTGCGGTCACCTTGCCGCTCGCAGGCTCAAAATCGTCCGAAACAGAGGTGATTTCCTGCGGCTTGTAATTTTTATCGGTTGTAAGATAGCTTGTTATCGCGTAAACTGTTTTGCCGTTATATAAAAGCTTTGACCAGCCGTTACTGCCTGTCGCCGTGCGCTTTAAAAACGTACCGTTTTTAAGAGTGCCCACAATGTTGCTTTTGGTGGTCGCCGCGTTCCGCAGATTTGTCTCTATCTTTGCGGTCACCTCGTCGGAAACGGCGGTATAGAGCTTACCGTCCGCGGCGGGAGCCGCCGCGTTATCGGGTCTTACATTCGGGTTTTTAGCCGCCGCCTTCTCCCTTGTGAAATAGGAAACCGACATATCCGCGTTGCCCGAAATACCGCTTACCGCGCCCTTGTCGGTATACTGCCACATAGCGTATTTCCCGCCGTAATCGGGGCTTTGAGTTTTCGGATAGGGGCTTGCGGGATAGCGCGCAACCCATACGGAATATGCATTTTCAAGCCGCGCGGTGTCCCAGTAGAGGGAATTTTCAAGCTCTGATTTAGCGGCGTAAAACATACCCTCGTAGCCCTTTGCCTTAACATAATTAAGGAAAGCGAGGGCGTTGTCGGTTCGCTGTGAATTAGAAATCCCGTACATACGGCTGTTTTCGGACAAAAAGCCCTCGCAGTCGTATACAACAGGGTAGGAAATCGGATAGCCCTCTATACTCGCGACCGTCCACTTAGCCTCCTCCTCCGCTTCGGCTGTAGTCTTCGCGCCCGAGAAAAAGTATACGCCGACAAGAAGCCCCGCCCTGTCCGCCTGCTGAATGTTATAGTCGGCGCAGTCGTCCTTATATATAACGCCGTTTTCGCCGCGGAAGCCGATTCTTATAATCGCAAAATCCATTCCCGCCTTTTTAACCTTTGCCCAGTCGATTTTTCCCTGCCATTTTGAAACATCAACCCCGTTTGCCTTGCCCTTTTTAACCTCTAACTCCTCGGCTTTCACCTCTGCTCCCGATTCGGTGTTAAAATCGGTATTCTCGGGGTCTAAAATATCGGTTGGAGCGCTGTTCTGCGGGGAAGAGGATAAAGCGGAGGACTCGCTTTGAGTGTCCTTTTTCTTACAGCCCGCCGCCGAAAGCGCAAGGACAAATGCGGCGGTAACGCAAAGAAATTTTTTAAATCCAATACTTTTTTTCATAAGCAAGCCTCTTTTATTTATCAGCCGACTCCGCACGGGCTTTGAGGTTCAGTGATTTTATAACCTCAATCGTGTTTTTAAAGCCGTCTTCAACATAAAAGGATTCCCTTAAATAATCATAATCCTTATCAAAGCCCGATATATCCACGGTGTAGTAAAGCCCGCCTGTAATGCTGTCGGCTGTCGCGCCAGGAATATCGTTAAGATACGCCTCCTTAAGCCTTGTAAGCTCCGCGGGGGTAAGGTAAAGCCCCTCGACGGAATCCTCATCGGAATAAACGGAAATCGCAAGATTATTTTCGGTAAAGCTGTCAAACCGCTTTCTTATGCTTTCCTTGTTTTCATCGCTCTTGTAAATTTCAAGCAGGGTATCTATATAATCGCCCAAATCCACATAAAAGGCTCGCTTAAAGCTGCCGCCCTTTTTAAGCTCATAGCTTACCGAGATATCTTGGTATTCCTCCGTTTCCGGCCCGTTCTCCGCAATCTCGCCGTGAAGCTTAATAACAAGGTTGGGGTCTTTAAACTCGATATTGCTCCCGACGAAGGAAACCGTCGCCGATTTTACCCTTTCGGCGCTCGGTATACGGGTCGAATAGCCGAAAAAGCCGCTCCAAAGGGTAAGCGCCGTGACCGCCAGACAAACCACCGAACAGCCGCCTATTATAAGCGACTTTTTGACCGTTTTAAAGCCGCGGTCGTTAATCGCGCCGAAGGTGACCGCCGCAAGCAGTCCTCCGACAACCGAGAAAATCCAGAATATAAGGTTTATTTCTCCGTCCGCAAAAAGCACCCCGATAAGATACGCCCCGACAATGCCGACAACAAGCGCGCAGACAATGTAAATAAATTTGTAGGCATAGGAAACCCCGCTTTTCTCGCTCTTGCGGCGCTTGTAAAGCAGAAAGGCGGCAATAAGCGACAAAAGGGTGATAAGGATAAGCTTTAATGTGAAGACCGCGTAGCTGTCGACATACTCGGTCTCGCCGTTAATCAGGCTGTAGGACCCCACAAAGGCGTAATAAAAGGGACTTGAAAACAAAAGCAGCTTATACTCCGTCTCCCACGGATAGCCCCAAAGATATTCCTGACACAGGGAGGAATTAATAAACTGAATTATAATAATGCCGATGTTAAAGGTAACAAAGGATATTATCAAATCAAAAATACTGCCCGCGCAGACAATAAATATCATTGTAAAAGCCGCGCACATAATAAGTATCAGAATATTGTAGATAAATCCCGTTAAAACAAGCCGTATACTGCCCTCTACATAGTCAAGCGCCAGAATTCCGCCCATAGCGGCGTAGGTAAGCGCCATAGGAAAGAATACGGGTACTATGCTTGCAAAAAAGCGGGAGGCTAAAAGCCCCGTTCTTTTAAAGGGCAGGGAATGGAAAAAGTCGCTGGAGCTGCGGCTGTAAAGAAAGGCGAAATTGATAAACAGATAAAGCACCGCCGCGGCGCAGGTAATAACCGTAACCGCTGAAATTACAGTAGGTGCGATATTATCAAAATTAAAAATACTCGAGGACAGCAGATTCAAACGGTTGTTAATGTGCATCAGCACATAGCCCGGGCAAAAAAGCAGCATAAACACCGTCATAAGCACGGTAAGCCCCGCCGTGCGCTTTACCGAATAGCCGTAAAGCCTTAAGGACGGGTGGAAATTAATTGATGATGCTTTTAGCGTCATAGCCCGTCACCCCCAATTCATAAACAAACATTTCCTCAAGCGTAGGCTCGATACATTCCGAAAAAATCGGTGAAAGGCGGTCGACATACCGCATTATTTCCTCTTCTTCCCCGCGTACAATCATACTGATGACAGAACCGCTCCGCTCGACCTTTAAAAGGTCAAGCCCCTTGAAGACCGAAATTTCGGGAATTTTTGAAAATGCCATCTGCACCTTATGAAGCTTGCCCTTAAGCGCTTCGACCGTGTCGCTGAAAACAATGCTTCCGCTGTGAATAAGTCCCACGCTGTCGCACAGATCCTCAAGCTCCCTTAAATTGTGGGAGGCGATAACCGCCGTCATAGAGCGGCTCTCCGCTCCCTCTATAAGAATACTTTTAAGCACCTTTCTTATAACGGGGTCAAGCCCATCGAAGGCCTCGTCAAGCAGGAGATACTTAGGCGAGGAGGCGATAGCCATAATAAGCGCCGCCTGCCTTTGCATACCCTTTGACATTGTGGCGATTCTCGCTTTGTAATCAAGGGGGAAAATCTCAAGAAGCCTGTTATAAAGCTTGTTGTCAAAGCTCGGATAAATAGTGCGGTAAAACCGCGCCAACTCCTTTACGGTGGCGTGGGGCATAAAATACGGCGTGTCGCCGAGATAAGCTATCTCGGTTTTTTTGCGGAAATTGTCGAAAATCTTCTCCCCGTCCGCGGTAATCTCGCCCGAGTCGGGCATATAGATACCCGCCGCAAGGCGTAAAAGGGTGGATTTGCCCGAGCCGTTCGAGCCGACAAGCCCGTATATCGAGCTGTCCTCTATAGTCAAATCAATCGCGTCGAGCGCCCTTTTGCCGTCGAATATTTTAGAAAGACCTGTCGCCTTAATCATTTTTCCGCCTCCCCGCCGCGGCATACCTCGGCTACAATCCCGTTAAGCTCACTTTCGGTAAGACCCAACTCATTTGCCGCCCTGACCGCCGCCTTAAAGTCTTTTTTTGCCGCCTTTATTACGGCAATGTCCGCCGCGGCGTCGTCCGAAAAGAAAGAGCCCTTTCCCTTTACCGAATAGATGATCCCGCTGCTTTCAAGCGTCTGATAAGCCTTTTGTATGGTGTTCGGATTGACGCAAAGCTCCACGGCGAGTTGCCGCACGCTCGGAAGCTGATCGCCGCCCTTTGAAAGTCCCAACGCCTTCATACGGATAAAGCCGTTAACTATCTGGTCGCAGATAGGAACACCGCTTTTATAATTCAGCTGAAGCACAACGCACCTCCGAAATAATATTTCCAACTGTACTAATATATATAGTACAGATA
>CABVAD010000004.1 GCA_902496265.1 uncultured Oscillospiraceae bacterium | reverse complement strand
TGAAATGATTCGCGATTATTTTTAGTGAATTTAACTTATCGGTTGAACTTGTATGTATTATAATGTATAATATAAAAAAACCGCCCGCTTTTGCGGACGGCTCTGCCGACAGCCCTGCAAACGCGGGAACGGGCTGCCGACAAGCATAATATGCCCCGAAAAAAATATTTTTATTCATTGGAGTTTTTTATATGGCAAGAGAATTGGCAAAGCAGTACGATCCCAAGGAGGTTGAGGACCGTATTTACAAGCAATGGCTTGACGGAAATTACTTCCACGCGAAATGCGAAAAGGACAAGCCGACCTACACAATAGTTATTCCGCCCCCGAACATCACCGGTCAGCTTCATATGGGTCACGCGCTTGACAATACATTACAGGATATTTTAATCCGCTTTAAGCGTATGCAGGGGTACGACACCCTTTGGGTGCCCGGTACAGACCACGCCTCTATTGCGACCGAGGCGAAGATTGTCGAAAAAATGCGCCAAGAGGGGCTTACAAAAGAGGACGTCGGCAGAGAGGGCTTTTTGGAGCGCGCATGGGACTGGAAAAAGCAGTACGGCGGCAGAATTATTGAACAGCTTAAGAAGATGGGCTCTTCCTGCGACTGGGAAAGGGAGCGCTTCACCCTTGACGAGGGCTGTAATAAGGCGGTAAGAGAGGTTTTCGTAAGGCTTTACGAAAAGGGACTTATCTACCGCGGCGAGAGGATTATCAACTGGTGTCCGCACTGCAAGACCTCGATTTCCGACGCGGAGGTTGAGTATGAGGAGCAGGCTGGGCATTTCTGGCATCTGCGCTATCCGTTTTCGGACGGCAGCGGATATTTGGAGCTTGCGACAACCCGCCCCGAAACCCTTTTGGGCGATACCGCGGTGGCGGTAAACCCGAACGACGAAAGGTATAAACACCTTGTGGGTAAGACCCTTATTCTTCCGCTCGTTCACCGCGAGATACCCGTTGTGGCGGACGAATATGTTGAAACGGATTTCGGCACGGGCGTTGTTAAGATTACCCCCGCCCACGACCCCAACGACTTTGAGGTGGGACTCAGACACAATCTGCCTGTTATTAATGTACTTACCGAGGACGCTAAAATTACCGAGGACTACCCGAAATACGCGGGAATGGACAGGTACGAGGCGAGAAAGGCTATCGTTGAAGATCTCGAAAAAGAGGGCGCGTTGGTTAAGGTTGAGGAGCACGTCCATAATGTAGGCACCTGCTACCGTTGCGGTACAACGGTTGAGCCGCGGGTTTCAAAGCAATGGTTTGTTAAGATGAAGCCGCTGGCTGAGCCTGCTATCGCCGCGGTTAAGAACGGCGAGACAAAGTTTGTCCCGAGCCGCTTTGAAAAGATTTATTTCCATTGGCTTGAAAATATCCGTGACTGGTGCATTTCCCGTCAGCTTTGGTGGGGTCACCGTATCCCCGCGTGGTACTGCGAGGACTGCGGCGAGATAACCGTATCGAAGGAGGACGCGCATTGCTGTAAGCATTGCGGAAGTAAAAATATCAAGCAGGATCCCGATACGCTGGATACGTGGTTCTCGTCTGCCTTGTGGCCCTTTTCGACACTCGGCTGGCCCGAGGAAACCGAGGACTTTAAGCACTATTACCCGACAAATACCCTTGTAACGGGCTATGATATTATCCCGTTCTGGGTAATGCGAATGATGTTCTCGGGAATTGAGCAGACGGGTAAAGTCCCCTTTGATACCGTCCTTATTCACGGGCTTGTACGGGATTCACAGGGCCGTAAAATGTCGAAATCTTTAGGCAACGGCGTTGACCCGCTTGAAATAATCGATAAATACGGCGCGGACGCGCTCCGCTTCTCCCTTGCGACAGGCAACAGCCCGGGTAACGATATGCGCTATATTGAGGAGCGGGTGGAGGCAAGCCGCAACTTTGCAAACAAGCTGTGGAACGCCGCGAGATTTATTTTGATGAATCTCAAATCCGATGAAATAATACCCCTTAGCTCCGCCGATTTCGCCCTTGAGGATAAGTGGATTTTGTCAAAGTACAACAAGCTTGTAGGCGAGGTGACCGACAACCTCGAAAAGTACGAGCTGGGTATGGCGGTACAGAAGCTTTACGACTTTATCTGGGACGTTTTCTGCGACTGGTATATTGAAATCTGCAAATCAAGGCTCGGCGGCGATGACGAAAGCAAAGCGGACACCGCGAGAAGCGTGCTTATATATGTGTATACGGGAATATTAAAGCTCCTCCACCCCTTTATGCCCTTTATTACCGAGGAAATCTGGCAGTCAATGCCGCATATAGGGCAGGCACTTATGGTTTCCGACTGGCCCAAAACCGACCCGGCGTTTGAATACACCGCCGAGGAAGCCGATTTTGAAAAAATTATGGCGGTTATAAAGGCTGTCCGCAACCGCAGAGCCGAAATGAACGTTCCCCCCTCTAAAAAGGCGCGGGTACAGATTGCGACCAAGTTTAAGGATACCTTCGGCGCGGGAACGGCTTATATCTGCCGTTTGGCTTACGCTTCGGAGGTAGAGATAGGCGACAGCTTTGAAAGCGAGGGCGCGGTGCGGGTTATAACCGACGCGGCGGCGGTTTATATGCCGATGAAAGAATTGGTGGATTTCACCGCCGAGCTTGAAAGGCTTAATAAAGACCTTAAAAAGGCAGAGACCGATAAGGAATTTTTCGAGAAAAAGCTTAATAACGGGGGCTTTGTGGCAAAAGCGCCCGCCGCCGTTGTTGAACAGCAGAGGGAGAGCCTTAAAAAGGTGCTTGATAAAATCGCAATGATTAAGGAGAGCATTAAGGAAATAGAAGATAATATGTAGGAAACGGACGACCGATGGTCGCCCCTACGAAATAACCGTTTAACCAATGTAGGGGCGGGCATTGCCCGTCCGTTAAATATTAATTCCTAACGGAACATTGTCTGCACGCCGTCCACGAAATCGCCGACGGCTTTTACAAGCTTGCTTGAGCCCTTTGAGATGTTTTTGTGATCCTCCATCATCACCTTGCCCACCGCAAGCGCCGCGGCGCCTGCTATCATTCCCGCGCCGAGTCCTTTAATAAATGACATTGAGCTGTTCTGCATAATTGTTACCTCCTTTATTGGTATTTTATCCGTTTTAGAAGGAATTATTTTTTATAAATTCTGGAGAATTTTTGAATGAATAAGCCAAACTTTCAGGCTCTTACCGACAGGGAAATCGAAAAATTGGGCGGCAGAAAAGCGACCTTATTGCTTCACGCCTGCTGTGCGCCCTGTTCCTCGGCGAGCCTTGAATATTTAGTAAAATATTTTGATATTACCCTGTTTTTTTACAACCCGAATATTTCCTCGGCGGAGGAATTTGGGAAGAGGCTTAACGAGCTTAAAAGATTTACCGAGGAATGTCCCTTTGCAGGGGGCATAAAAATAATATCCCCCGAATATAATCACGGGGAGTTTTTAAGCGCCGCCGCGGGGCTTGAAGGCGCTGAAGAGGGCGGCGAAAGGTGTGAAAGGTGCTTTAGATTAAGACTTAAAGAAACCGCCCGACAGGCGGCAATGCTCGGATATGAATATTTCGCAACCACCCTTACGATAAGCCCGCTTAAAAACGCGGAAAAAATTAATCTTTGCGGAGAAGATGCCGCGGCTGTCGGAAATGTGCTCTATCTGCCTACCGACCTTAAAAAGCGGGAAAGGTATAAACGCTCTATTGAGCTGTCAAAAGAATACGGGCTTTACAGGCAGAGCTTTTGCGGCTGTGAATTTTCCGGGGGCAGAGAGGAAAAATGTGCGCTTTAGCCTTGACTTAATGGGGCGTATGTGGTAAAATGATAAAAACAAAAATCTTTAAGCAGGGTGCTGTGACGCCGACAAGATTGTAATAAAAGGCTGGGTATCAGTCTGTCTTGTTGTGTGCTTGCTCTGCTTTTATGCAGAGCTTATTTTTTGGGAGTATGTTATGGAGTTTACCTTTAAAAACGCACATATCTATAATAACGGCGGTTTTGAAATTAAGGATTTCACGGTCGCCTTAAACAATACCGACCTTTCGGCCGGTAGTCTTTCCGCTTTTAATAATATTTATGTTTTTCCGGCCTTTTGCGATGTTCACGTACATTTCAGAGAGCCGGGATTTTTTTATAAGGAAACGATTAAAACAGGCTCGCTGTCTGCCGCAAAGGGCGGATATACCGACGTTTGCACAATGCCGAACCTGAAGCCCGTGCCCGACAGCGCAGAAAACATAAAGGAACAGCTCCAAATTATAGAAAAAACGGCGGCAATCCGCGTTCATCCTTATGCCGCGATAACAAAGGGTGAAATGGGAAAGGAGCTTGTCGATTTCGAAAAGCTTTCGCCCTACTGTATCGCCTTTTCGGACGACGGCAGGGGGGTGCAGAGTGAGGATATGATGCGCGCGGCAATGCTTGAAGCTAAAAGAAAGGGCAAAATAATCGCCGCCCACTGCGAGGACAACTCTTTACTTTGCGGCGGTTACATTCATAAGGGCGAGTACGCCGAAAAACACGGACATAAGGGCATAAGCTCCGAAAGCGAATGGCGGCAGATTGAAAGAGATTTAAAATTAGCTAAAGAGACGGGCTGTAAATATCACGTCTGCCATATCTCGGCGGCAGAGAGCGTGGAGCTTATAAGAAAAGCAAAGGCGGACGGTGCGGACGTCACCTGCGAGACCGCGCCCCACTATCTTGTGCTTAGCGACAGGGATTTAGAGGAGGACGGACGGTTTAAAATGAACCCGCCGCTCCGCTCCGAAAGGGACAGGCTGGCTCTGTTAGAGGGGCTTCGGGACGGCACGATAGATATGATAGCGACCGACCACGCGCCACATTCGCGGGAAGAAAAGTCGCGGGGACTTAAAAACAGCCTTATGGGGGTAGTAGGGCTTGAAACCGCCTTTCCCGTGCTTTACACTTATCTTGTTAAAGAGGGCATAATAAGCCTTGAAAAGCTTATAGAATTAATGGCGGTTAACCCGAGAAAACGGTTTGGGATAGAACAAACCGACGATATCTGCGTGTTCGCGCTTGACAGCGAATACACGGTTGACCCCGATGAATTTATGACTATGGGGCGCAGTACCCCCTTTGCGGGACGGCGCGTTAAGGGCAAAAATCTTATTACGGTATGCGGAGGCAAAACGGTATGGCAGATAAAATAAGGAAGAAATTAGTGCTGGAGGACGGCGCGGAGTATTACGGCTTCGCCTTCGGCTGTGACTGCGAGAGGGTGTGCGAGATAGTCTTTAACACCTCGGTTGTCGGGTATCAGGAGATAATTTCCGACCCGTCATATACCTATCAGGCGGTGGTTATGACCTATCCGCTTATCGGCAACTACGGTATTGCGGACGAGGATTATGAGACTAAAGTCCCCACAATCGGCGGGCTTATCGTTCGGGAGTACAATGACCTGCCCTCCAACTTCCGCTATACAAAGACCCTTTCGGAGGTTATGGAGGAGTACAAAATTCCCGGTATTTCGGGGCTTGATACAAGAAAGCTTGCAAGGAGCATAAGGGATAAAGGCTCCCGCCGCGGCATTATAACAAGCGCTGATACCTCGGTCGAGGAGGCACTCGAAAGAATTAAAAACACCCCCGTACCCCACGACGCAGTAAGCAGGGTCAGCTGTAAAAAACGCTGGTATTCGAGAACGGCGAACGCAAGGTACAATGTTGTGGCTATTGACTGCGGAATAAAGCTTAATATAATAAGAAGCCTTAACGCGCGGGGCTGTAATGTTACCGTTATGCCCTATAACACAACGGCAGAAGAGGTTATAAAGTGCAGACCCGACGGCATTTTCCTCTCAAACGGCCCCGGCGACCCCGAGGACGTAACCCCTGTAATTGAGCTTGTGCGTGCGCTTCGCGGCAGATACCCGATTTTCGGAATCTGCCTCGGTCATCAGATAATATCTCTTGCGGCGGGCGCTAAGACCTACAAGCTTAAATTCGGCCACCGCGGCGGCAACCACCCCGTAAAGAATCTTGAAACAGGAAAAATCGAGATTACCTCCCAGAACCACAGCTACGCTGTAAAGGAAGATAGCCTTGGGGGAACGGGGCTTACGGTTACCCACTTGAACATTCTTGACCGAACGGTTGAGGGCGTAAGGGACGAGGAAAATAGGATTTTCAGCGTGCAGTACCACCCCGAAAGCGCACCCGGCCCGCAGGACAGCGCCTATCTTTTCGACCGCTTTATAGCCTTAATGGAGGAAAAGTAAATGCCTAAAAGAACCGATTTAAAAAAGATACTTGTAATAGGCTCGGGTCCTATCGTAATAGGTCAGGCGGCGGAGTTTGACTACGCGGGGACTCAAGCCTGCTTAGCCCTTAAGGAGGAGGGTTACGAGGTAGTCCTCTGCAACTCCAACCCTGCGACAATAATGACCGACACCACCATTGCCGACAAGGTTTATATGGAGCCCTTAACCCTTGAATACTTAGCAAAGGTTATCCGCTATGAGCGCCCCGATGCGATTGTACCGGGCATCGGCGGTCAGACGGGGCTTAACCTTGCAATGCAGTTAGAGAAAAAGGGCGTGCTTCGCGAGTGCAACGCCGAGCTTTTGGGAACAAGCAGCGAAAGCATTGAAAGAGCCGAGGACAGGGAGCTGTTTAAGGAGCTTTGCGAGGAGATAGGCGAGCCTGTTTTAAGCTCGGTTATCGCCGAAAATATGGAGGATGGCTTAAGGGCGGCAGAGGAGATAGGCTACCCCGTAGTACTGCGCCCCGCCTTTACCTTAGGCGGTACGGGCGGCGGCTTTGCGGATAACCCGCAGGAATGTGCCGAAATACTGCGCGGTGCGTTGGAGCTTTCCCCCGTTCATCAGGTTTTGGTGGAAAAGAGCATCAAGGGCTACAAGGAAATCGAATACGAGGTAATAAGGGACGCGAACGACACCGCGATTACCGTATGTAATATGGAAAATATCGACCCCGTCGGTATTCACACGGGCGACTCTATTGTTGTCTGCCCCTCCCAGACCCTTACAAACAAGGAATACCATATGTTAAGGGACAGCGCCCTTAAAATAATCCGCGCCCTTAAGATAGAGGGGGGCTGTAATGTGCAGTTCGCCCTTGACCCCCTTTCCTTTAACTACTATGTAATTGAGGTTAACCCCCGCGTTTCGCGCTCGTCCGCCCTTGCGTCTAAGGCGAGCGGCTACCCGATCGCGAGAGTTTCGGCTAAAATCGCGGTAGGTATGCACCTTGACGAAATTCAGCTTGCAAACACCCCCGCATCTTTTGAGCCTGCCCTCGACTATGTGGTTACCAAAATGCCCCGCTTCCCCTTTGATAAATTCTCCTCGGCTAATAACAAGCTTTCGACCCAGATGAAGGCGACAGGCGAGGTAATGAGCATAGGCAGAACGATTGAGGAAAGCCTTTTAAAGGCGGCGCGCTCCCTTGAAATAGGGGTCAACCACCTTTATATGAAAAAGTTTGATTCTCTTTCAGAGGAGGAAATGTTAAGCTATATCGCCGACGGCACCGACGACCGAATTTATGCGATTGCCGAGCTTTTGCGCCGTAATACCGATTTGGGGCTTATATACGACGCGACCAAAATCGATATGCTTTTCCTTGAAAAGGTTAAAAATATCGTCGCTATGGAGCGGCTTGTAAAGGAAAACAAGGGCGATACCGAAGCCCTTTATGCGGCTAAAAAAATGGGATTTTCGGACGAGTTTATCGGAAAGCTTTGGGATATGAGCGGGGAGGATATTTATAAAATCCGCTGTGAGAAAAACATTTTCCCCGTTTACAAAATGATTGACACATGCGCTTCGGAGTTTGAAAGCTATATCCCCTATTTCTACTCGACCTACGAGGAGGAAAACGAGTCGGTCGTGTCCGACAAAAAGAAGATTATCGTTTTAGGATCAGGTCCTATCAGGATAGGTCAGGGCGTGGAGTTCGACTATTCCACCGTTCACGCGGTCACAACCATTAAGAAATCGGGCTTTGAGGCGATTATAATTAACAACAACCCGGAAACCGTCTCGACCGATTACACCTGCTCCGATAAGCTGTATTTTGAGCCGCTTTGCACCGAGGACGTTATGAACATTATCCATCTTGAAAATCCTGTGGGGGTAATAGCGTCATTAGGAGGTCAGACTGCTATAAACCTTTCCGACAGCCTTAACCGCCGCGGAGTTAAGATTATAGGTACGGATTGTGCCGCTATCGACCGCGCCGAAAACCGCGATTTGTTTGAAAAGGTGTTAAAGGAGCTTAACATTCCCCAGCCCAAGGGTCAGGCGGTCACCAAAATCGAGGACGGCGTTCGGGCGGCAAAGGAAATCGGCTATCCCGTACTTGTCCGCCCCTCCTTCGTGCTGGGCGGCAGGGCAATGCAGATTGTCGCCGACGAGGAGCAATTACGCCGCTATCTTCGCACCGCGGTTGAAATCGACGAGGATAAGCCCGTGCTTGTTGATAAATACATCTCGGGCAAGGAGTTGGAGGTTGACGCTATCTGCGACGGAACAGACGTGTTCGTCCCCGGAATTATGGAGCTTGTTGAGCGCACGGGTATCCACAGCGGCGACTCGATAAGCGTTTACCCCACCTTCAGCATCAGCGAAAAGACCAAGGAAACCATACTTGACTACACAAAGAAGCTGGGACTGGGTATCGGCATTGTGGGTCTTTACAATATCCAGTTTATCGTGGATAAGGACGAAAATGTTTTTATAATCGAGGTTAACCCCCGCTCCTCCCGTACCGTGCCCTTCCTTTCAAAGGCGACGGGCTACAGCCTTGCGGATATTGCGACACTTGTAATTTTGGGCAAATCTCTAAAGGAGCAGGGCTTTGACAGAATCTACCCCGAGGAGAAAAAACGCTGGTATGTAAAGGTGCCCGCCTTCTCTTTCTCAAAGCTTCGAGGGCTTGACGCGTATCTTTCACCCGAGATGAAATCTACGGGCGAGGCGATTGGCTATGACGATAAGCTGACAAGGGCGCTTTATAAGGCGCTAAAGGCGAGCGGAATGAGCGTTATGAACTACGGCACGGTCTTAGTAACCGTCGCCGATAAGGACAAGGAGGAGGCGCTCCCCCTAATCCGCCGTTTCTACAATATGGGCTTTAACATTCAGGCGACCGAGGGTACGGCGAAATTCCTAAAGGCAAACGGAATCCGCACCCACGCCCTTAAAAAGATAAGCGACGGCAGTAACGAGATTCCGAACGCCATAAGGCAGGGCTATGTGACCTATGTTATCAACACAAGGGATATGAACTCCTCGGGCGTGCTGTCCGACGGTCACGAGATTCGCCGCTGTGCGGTTGAGAACAATGTAACAATGTTCACCTCGCTTGACACGGTTAAAGTACTGCTTGATGTGTTAGAAGAAACAACCCTCGGAATCTCCACCATTGACGCGTAAGGTGAATATATGAAACAGGAAATTTTCGAAATTTTGTCAAACACCGAAATCGCCCCCTCGGTTTATAAAATGATTTTAAAGGGAGACACCTCGCCGATAACGGCAACAGGGCAGTTTGTAAATATTAAGCTTGACGGCTTTTATCTTCGCCGACCTATTTCTATCTGCGATTTTGATACCGAAACCCTTACCCTTATTTATAAGGTTGTGGGCGGCGGAACAGAATCCTTAAGCAAAATGGGTAAAGGCGAAAAATCAGACCTGCTTTTGTCCTTGGGAAACGGCTTTAATACCGAAAAAAGCGGACAAAACCCGCTGATAATCGGCGGGGGAGTGGGTGTTCCGCCTTTGTACGCCCTTTGCAAAAGGCTTATTGCCGAGGGCAAAAAGCCGTCGGTGATATTAGGCTTTAACACCAAGTCTGAAATATTTTATGAGGACGAATTTAAAAACTTAGGAGCGGAAGTGACCGTTTGTACCGCCGACGGCTCTTACGGTGTAAAGGGCTTTGTAACGGCGGCTATGGAGAATAAAGAATACAGCTATTTTTACACCTGCGGGCCTCTGCCTATGCTAAAGGCGGTAGCGAGTGTGGCTGAAACTTCGGGGCAGTTAAGCCTTGAAGAGCGTATGGGCTGCGGCTTCGGCGCGTGTATGGGCTGTACCTGCAAAACGGTAAACGGCGCAAAGCGGGTCTGCAAGGACGGCCCCGTTTTTGAAAAGGAGGAAATCGAATGGCAGACACTAAAGTAACCCTCTGCGGTATAGAGCTTTCCAATCCGATTATCCCCGCAAGCGGCACTTTCGGCTACGGCTATGAGTTTGCCGATATTTACGATATTAATATTTTAGGCTCCCTTTCCTTTAAGGGGACTACAAAAGACCCGCGTTTCGGCAACCCGACGCCCCGCATTGCCGAGTGTGAGAGCGGTATGTTAAACTCGGTGGGTCTTCAGAACCCGGGCGTTGAAAGGGTTTTAAGCTACGAACTGCCAAAGCTTAAAAAGTGCTTTAATAAGCCTGTTATGGCGAATGTCAGCGGTTTTTCGGTTGATGATTATGTTTATACCGTCGAAAAGCTTGACAGCGACAGTCAGATAGGCTGGTTTGAAATCAATATTTCCTGTCCCAACGTTCACGGCGGCGGGCTGGCTTTCGGCACAAGCCCGAGAAACGCGGCGGCGGTGACTAAGGCGGTAAAAAGGGTGACAAAAAAGCCTGTTATAATTAAGCTTTCGCCTAATGTGACCGATATTACAGAGATTGCAAGGGCGTGCGAGGCAGAGGGCGCGGACGGGCTTTCGCTTATTAACACCCTCTTAGGTATGAAAATCGACCTTAAAACAAAAAAACCTGTTTTAGCCAACAAGGCGGGGGGCTTTTCGGGACCCGCTATTAAACCCGTGGCGGTAAGAATGGTCTATCAGGTGTATGATGCGGTTAAAATCCCGATAGTCGGAATGGGCGGCATAGCTACAGCCGAGGACGTTATCGAGATAATGCTGGCGGGTGCGACCGCCGTAGAGGTGGGAGCGGCTAACCTTGTGGAGCCCTTCGCCTGCAAAAATATAATCGAAGACCTGCCGAGGGTAATGGAAAAATATAAAATTAAAAGCTTGAATGAAATTATAGGAGGAGCTCACTGATGGGAAAGGACGTTATTATCGCCTGCGATTTTGCCTCAAAGGAGGACTGCATAGGCTTTCTTGACAAATTCACAGGCAAGAAGCCCTTTGTAAAGATAGGAATGGAGCTTTTTTACGCCGAAGGACCTCAGATTGTCCGCGAAATAAAGGCGAGGGGACACAAAATTTTCCTCGATTTAAAGCTTCACGATATTCCTAATACGGTCAAAAAGTCTATGGCGGTGCTGTCCCGCCTTGACGTTGATATGTGCAACCTCCACGCGGCGGGAACAAAGGCTATGATGGAGGCGGCAATTGAGGGGCTTACCCGCCCCGACGGCACAAGACCGATACTTATCGCCGTGACCCAGCTTACCTCCACAAGCGAGGAAAAGATGCACGAAGACCTGCTAATTGACGGCAAAATGGAGGACGTGGTGATGCACTACGCTGAAAATGCCAAGGCGGCGGGGCTTGACGGCGTTGTCTGCTCTCCGCTTGAGGCGGCGGCGGTTCATTCCGCCTGCGGAAATGCTTTTTACACCGTGACCCCCGGTATCCGCTTTGCCGACGGCGAAAAGGGAGACCAATCCCGCGTTACCACACCCGAAAAGGCAAAGGAAATCGGCAGTGATTATATAGTAGTCGGCAGACCGATAACCGCGGCGGCAGACCCTATGGCGGCATATGAGCGTTGCGTAGAAGAATTTGTTGATTAATTCGGAATTCGGAATGCGGAATTGGGAATTATTAAGGAGAGGTAAATATGGAAAGCTACAAAAGAGAATTTATAAAATTTTTAGAGTCGGCGGGAGTTTTGAAGTTCGGCGATTTCACCGCAAAAAGCGGCAGAAAAATCCCCTATTTCATAAACGCGGGGGACATAAAAACAGGCGAGCAGATAAGAAAATTAGGCGAGTTTTACGCCAAGGCTTATTTTGAAAAAATAGGCAATAAAAAAACCGTGCTTTACGGCCCTGCCTATAAGGGTATTCCTATAGCGGTATCGGTTGCGGTCGCCCTTTCGGAAAACGGGCTTGACGTACCCTTTTTCTTTAACCGCAAGGAAGAAAAGGATCACGGTGAGGGCGGCGTTTTTGTCGGCTATAAGCCGACCGACGGCGAGGAAATCGTAATCGTTGAGGACGTTATAACGGCGGGTACGGCGATAAGGGAGAGTATGGCCATTCTTTCCTCCCTTAAAAACACCAAGGTCGCCGCTACATTTGTTATGGTTGACCGCAAGGAAAAGGGTCAGACCGAAAAGAGTGCCATGGCGGAGGTCGGCGAGGAATTCGGCTTCCCTGTCTATTCGGTAGTCGATGTTTACGACATTATCGAGTATTTAGAGGAAGACGGGAAAAACCGCGAGAATGTCGACCGCATAAAGAAGTATCTCCAGATAAACGGTGCAAAGGAATAAAATTATGAGAAGCTTAATTGATATATCCGAGCTGTCGGTAGAAGAGCTTGACCGCCTTATTAAGACCGCAAACGATATTATAGAGAATCCTAAAAAATACAGCGAAAAATGCCGCGGCAAAAAGCTTGCGACCCTCTTTTTCGAGCCGTCCACCAGAACCCGCCTTAGCTTTGAGGCGGCGATGTATGAGCTTGGCGGAAATGTTTTGGGCTTCAGCGAATCCCAAAGCTCCTCTGCTGCAAAGGGTGAAAGCGTTGCCGACACTGCAAAAACCGTTAGCTGCTATGCCGATATAATAGCTATGCGCCACCCCAAGGAGGGCGCGCCTCTTGTGGCGGCGATGAACGCCGACGTCCCCGTTATAAACGCGGGGGACGGGGGACACAACCACCCGACCCAGACCCTTGCCGACCTGCTTACTATCTACCGTGAAAAGGGCGGTTTCAGTAATCTTACGGTCGGACTTTGCGGCGACCTTAAATTCGGCAGAACGGTTCATTCCCTTATCGCGGCGTTGTCGCGCTATGCAGGGGTTAAATTCGTGCTTATCTCTCCCGCGGAGCTTAAACTCCCCGGTTACGTCAAGGATACGCTTGAAGATAAAGGTATACCCTATACCGAGACCGACAGCCTTGAAAATTCCTTAAAAGATCTCGACATTCTTTATATGACCCGCGTTCAAAGGGAGCGCTTTTTCAACGAGGAGGATTATTTAAGGCTTAAGGACACCTATGTTTTAACCCCCGAAAAGCTTAAAAACGCGGGCGAGGGCTTAAAGATCCTCCACCCGCTCCCCAGAGTAAACGAGATAAGCGTTGCGGTGGACAGCGACCCCCGCGCCTGCTACTTCAAGCAGGTGCTGTACGGCAAATATATGCGAATGGCACTTATTTTAATGCTTTTGGAGATAGAATAATGAATATTGACTCGATAAAAAACGGAATTGTAATAGACCACATTACCGCGGGCAAGGGAATGGAGCTTTACAAGCTTTTGGGGCTCGACTCCCTTGACTGCTCGGTGGCGCTTATAAAAAATGTCGCAAGCCGCAAGATGGGTAAAAAGGACATTATAAAAATCGACTCCGACTTTGACGTTGACACAGATATTTTGGGCTTTGTAGACCCGGACGTTACGGTAAACATAATAAAAGACGGCAAAACTGCCGAGAAAAAGACCATCGGACTGCCCGAAAGGCTTACAAACGTGCTTGTTTGCAAAAACCCGCGCTGTATCTCGGCGACCGAGCAGGAGCTGCCGCAGATTTTTAAATTAACCGACAGACAGCGGCGGGTATACCGCTGCATATACTGCGAAACAAAGGCGAAATAAATCGCAATTTGTCAAAAAAGTAAGGCGTGTAAAAAAACCGCCTTATTTTTTTTTATATCGGACATAATTCTCTCATTTTTGCGCCTTTTGGGACATATAATTTTGTATAGCGGCAATGCCGAATGTATGGGCGCGGCGGGTTGACTCCCGTCGGCCTAAAAAAGAAAGGTGACAAAAATAATGAACGGTTTTTATCCGGAGGGTTGTTTAGGCAGTATCACGGAAAAAGGAAAAGTATTCACCCCGACCTTGCTTGCCGAGGCACAGGCAAGGCAAACGGTGCTTGAGGCTGTGGTGACGATGTGCGACGCGGCGCACAATCTTATTGTGAATCTCGGCTGTGTTAAGGGAGTTATCCCCCGCGAAGAGGGGGCTATAGGCATTTCGGACGGCTCAACGCGGGATATCGCGCTTATTTCCCGCGTAGGCAAGCCCGTCTGCTTTGTTATAACCGCTCTTAAGACCGACGAGAACGGCAAGCTTTACGCCCTGCTATCCCGCAAAAGGGCTCAGGAGCTTTGCAAAAATTACATAATGACCGACCGCAAAATCGGGGATATAATAGACGCGAGGGTGACCCACCTTGAGTCCTTCGGCGCGTTTTGCGATATAGGCTGCGGCAATATCGCGCTCTTACCTATAGACGCTATTTCGGTTTCGCGCATTTCCCACCCCTCCGACCGTTTTTCGGTCGGGGAGAGCATAAGGGTTATTATTAAAAGCATAGCCGAGGACGGCAAAATCACCCTTTCCCACAAGGAGCTTTTAGGCACTTGGGAGGAAAACGCCGCCCTTTTCTCGGCGGGGCAGACGGTGACGGGAGTTGTCAGAAGCGTGGAGGATTACGGCGTTTTTGTGGAGCTCACCCCTAATTTGGCAGGGCTTGCAGAGCCGAGAGAGGATGTTTTCATCGGTCAGAAGGCGAGCGTTTATATAAAAAGCATAATCCGCGAGAAAATGAAGATCAAACTGATTATTATTGACAGCTTTGACAGCTCCTATTCACCCGAAATAAAATATTTTTATACGGGTGATTCGCTGAGTGAATGGGATTACTCGCCCGAGGACTGCTGTAAGCGCATTTCAACAAAATTCTGCGGATAATTTCCTTCAAAAAACACCTGGAGTATTAAACTCAAGGTGTTTTTTTCGTACATTAATTTGCCGCAATCGGGTTTATCATACTTGTTAATTTTACAGATTTATGCTATAATGGTTTTAATTTGAAAACAAGGAGACTTAAAAATGTCTGAAACAAAAAGTAACGGCTGTTCGGGAAACTGCTCGTCCTGCAAAGAAAGCTGTTCCTCCCGCGAGCCCGAAAGCCTTATTGAGCCGACAGGCGAATACAACAGCATAAAGCACGTTATCGGAGTTGTAAGCGGCAAGGGCGGCGTCGGCAAGTCAATGACGGCCTCGATGCTCGCGGTACTGCTTAACAGAATGGGGTACAGCGTCGGGATTCTCGACGCGGATATTACAGGCCCGTCTATTCCCAAAACCTTCGGAGTTAATTCCCGCGCTATGCAGAACGAAATAGGAATACTTCCCGCCGAGACGGGGACAGGCATTAAAATCATCTCAATTAATATGATGCTTGAGCAAAAGGACTCCCCCGTGCTTTGGCGCGGCCCTGTTATCGCGGGGGCGGTAAAGCAGTTCTGGACCGACGTTGTTTGGGGAGACCTTGATTATCTTATTATCGACTGCCCGCCCGGAACGGGTGACGTGCCGCTAACCGTTTTTCAGACAATTCCGCTTGACGGCGCGGTAATAGTGACCTCGCCGCAGGATTTGGTTTCGCTAATCGTTAAAAAAGCCTGCAATATGGCGCAAATGATGAATATTCCCGTACTCGGAATTATCGAGAATATGAGCTATGTCATTTGCCCCGACTGCGGAAAGAAAATCGAGCTTTTCGGCTCGGGAAGCGAGAGCGTAGCCGAGGAAATCGGCGTGCCGCTCTTAGGCAAAATGCCGATTGACCCTTCGCTTACCGCTATGGTGGATAACGGCGAGTTTGAACGCTTTACCTGCGATTACTTAGAAAGCGCCGCCGCTTACATTGCCGAAAAACTAAAGGGCTGATGCGGAAGGCAATTTAGAGGTTAGACATTAGACGTTAGATGTTATCAAACTGAAGGCATAAATGCCTTCCCTACGGATTTAGACATAAGGAATCAGATATTAGACAACAGGGCTGTCGCCCGTGATTTTACTCACTTGCGACAGCCCCGTTAATTTCAGAATCCGAATTTTTTAACCGTAAAATCGCCGCTTGTGCTGTCGGCTTCAAATTCCGCCGAACCGTCATTACAAATATGCTTTCCGTTTTTCTTAGTAAGCGGTAATTCGGAGTCAAGGTCGCCGCTCACCGTGTCAAATCGGAGCGCAAAACTGCTGTTTTCGGGCAGAGTAACCGTAACATTGCCGCTTACGGTGTCGGTTTCAAGCCTCTTAAGCGGTACGGAGGTTGTGATTTGAGCCGAGCCGGAGGTGCTGTCCAAATCAAAGCGTTCTATCGCGCCCGATACCTTTATATCTCCGCTTACCGTGTCGCACTCGAGCGAGACGGCGTTGAAATCCGCCGCCGTGACCCTGCCGCTTACGGTGTCTGTTTCGGCGCTTTCTAAAACGGTAAGACCGTTTATATTAATATCCGCCGAGGTGGAACTGATTTTAATTTCCTTTAAATTCTCCGCATACGTGCGGGGGATTTTTATTGTAAGCTCCTTTTTGGGTCTTCTTATAATCCCGAAGTTAAAGCCCGATTTTTCGGAATGTACCGTCAATCTGCCGTTTTCGACCCTGTACCTTAATTTGTAATCCTCCTCTGAAATCTCATTTTCACTGATCTCGGTTGTATCCCCGTCATAGACCGAAATATCAACCTTTCCGCTCACCCAGTCAACCTCTACGGCGTTTATCGGCTCGGTAATACTGCCGCCGCCTATATTATAATCTCCCGAATAGACGTTTCCCGTAACGCCTATCGAAAAATCGCCCAAGCCGCCCCAAAAGCCTTTAAGCACGACTCCCGCGACCAGCACGCCTGTCAAAATTAAGGCGACAAGCGACCATATAACTATTCTTATAACCGCTGATGTTTTCATATATTCCACCTACCTTGTTAAATCAAATATCGCTTTAACGATACCTGTAACCGCGCCGCCTATTAAGAATATAAGCCAGCTTATATACCACGCGCCCGTCAGAAAGCTTACTAAAAAGTAAGCTACAAGGGTAAGCGACCAAATTGCACCGTTTATCGCCGAAATAACCGAACGCCTTTCCTTGGTATCGCGATTCCATTCCTTGAAATCCTCGACCACCGTGCCGTCGCTTTTATTATATTTAAGCTTAATACCGTTTCGGTATATTATAAGCGAGGTTGCAAGCGCAACTATTACGAACAAAAGGGTTGCTCCCACGAAATCCGGCGCGCCCAGCTCGTCGCAGATAATCGGCGGAATTACGCAGAGAATGTAAAGCGCGACGGCGACCGCCAAAAGTATAGTGCGTTTTTTCTCATTCGCGGCGATTTCCTCCCTTGTGTAGCCCGAGGAGGCGACGGGCGCTACCAAGCTGTCGATTAAGTGGCTCACGTCGCCTATACCCGCGACAGAAATGTTATAAGCCGCCTCGGGCGTGCGCCCCTCCTTAATCAGGTCGTTGTATCGGTCGATTGTGTTTTGGAGAATTTCCTCCTTTATTTCAACCGTCTGCTTGGTTTTCGGAGCGTTTTTAAACAGCTCCTCCACATATGCGCGTAATTTCTCATTCATTTTCTTCATCCTCCGAATTGATAAGCGTATCGATTATTTTTTTTGCCGTTTTCCATTCCTCCAAAAGCCTGTCGCAGGTTTCAGCCCCGAGCGCGGTCAGATGATAATATTTGCGCCTTGCGCTCGATTGCTCGTTTCCCCAATAGGAATCCACGCAGCCGCTGTCCTCCAGCCGCTTAAAGGCGGTGTAGAGGGTCGCCTCGTTAAGCTCGTACCTGCCGTCTGAGGCGAGCTTTATTTTTTTGTTTATCTCGTAACCGTAGCTGTCTTTTTCCTTAAGGCTTGACAGAATAATGGTATCGGTGTGCTCCCTTATAATATCGGACGCAATAGACATCATTATCAGCTCCTTTGATTATATAATAACTTAATATACCTT
>CABVAD010000003.1 GCA_902496265.1 uncultured Oscillospiraceae bacterium | reverse complement strand
TAAATTATAATTCGGAATTAGGAATTCGGAATTAGGAATTTTGAAAGGACAATAAAATGGAGAAAATAGCTGTAAAAAATCTTGATTTGTGGTATAATGATTTTAAGGCGCTCAAAAACATTAACCTTTCCCTGCCCGCCAATAAAATAAGCGCGTTTATAGGGCCCTCGGGCTGCGGAAAATCCACCCTTTTAAAGTCGCTTAACCGTATGAACGATTTGGTCGAGGGCTGTAAAATAACGGGCGAGGTAACCCTCGACGGCGAAAGCGTTTACGGCGGTATGGACGTAAACCTGCTTCGCAAGCGGGTGGGAATGGTTTTTCAGAAGCCGAACCCCTTTCCTATGTCGATTTACGACAACATAGCCTTCGGTCCGCGCACCCACGGTGTGCGTCAGAAGCAAAGATTAGACGAGATAGTCGAGGAATCCCTTAAAAAAGCCGCGATTTGGGAGGAAACCAAGGACATACTTAAAAAAAGTGCTCTTGCAATGTCCGGCGGTCAACAGCAGAGACTTTGTATCGCGCGCGCACTGGCTGTCAAGCCCGAGGTGCTTTTAATGGACGAGCCGACAAGCGCCTTAGACCCTATCTCGACCTCCAAAATAGAAGACCTCGCAACCGAGCTTAAAAAGGATTACACCATAATTATGGTGACCCACAATATGCAGCAGGCGGTGCGAATATCCGATTACACGGCGTTTTTCCTCTTAGGAGAGGTAATTGAGTTCTCCGAAACCGAAAAAATGTTTTCAAATCCGCAGGATAAGCGCACAGAGGACTATATAACGGGGAGGTTCGGTTAAGATGAGAAACAGGTTTGACAGTCAGCTTGAAGAGCTTAATCTGGAGCTGATAACAATGGGCGCCCTCTGCGAGGACGCGATTTCCGCCTCGGTAAAGGCTATGCTCGACGGGGACGATGCCCTTTGCGACAAGGTCTTTGCTACCGACGCGGAGATAGACCGAAAGGAACGCGACATCGAGGCTATATGTATGAAGCTGTTATTAGAGCAGCAGCCCGTGGCGCGGGATTTAAGGGTTATATCCTCCGCCCTTAAAATGATTTCGGATATGGAGAGGATAGGCGATCAGGCGTCTGATATTGCGGAAATCACGAAATTTATTAAAAACAGTAATGTCCAAAGCCGCGTACACATAAGCGATATGGCAGAAGCGGCAATCAAAATGGTGACCGACAGCGTGGAGTCCTTTGTTAAGAAGGATTTATCCTTGGCGCGTGCGGTTATAGCCTATGATGACAAGGTGGATAACCTTTTCTGTTGCGTTAAGGATGAGCTTGTGCGGCTTATTTCCGAGGACCGCGCAAACGGCGAGTTCTGCATTGACCTTCTTATGATTGCAAAATACCTTGAGCGCATAGGCGACCACGCGGTTAATATCGCCGAGTGGGTGGAATATTCTATAACGGGAGTTCACTAAACTTGTCTCCCGTAAGGGAGGAAATTTATGCTTACCTATAAAGAATTAAAAAGAGACGAATCGGTAAAGGCGTATATCGAGGGGGCAGACAAATCGCTTGCGGCACTCGGCTTTACCGAGCACAGCTTTGCCCACGTCGGCAAGGTGGCGGATACCTCTCAGTACATTCTGTCGGTTATGGGCTATTCCGAGCACGAAATCGAGCTTGCAAAAATTGCCGCCTACCTGCACGATATAGGCAACCTTGTAAACCGCATTGAGCACTCTCAAAGCGGAGCGGTAATGGCGTTCAGAATTTTAGACAACCTTAATATGGACGCCCGCGACATAGCAACCGTGGTTTCGGCAATCGGCAACCACGACGAAGGTACCGGCGTGCCTGTGGACGCGGTCTCCGCCGCCCTTATTTTAGCCGATAAATCCGACGTCCGCCGCAGCCGCGTTCGCAACCGCGACAAAACGACCTTCGATATTCACGACAGGGTGAATTATTCGGTAAAAAGCTCTTCTCTTGAAATCAGCGAGGATAAGAAAATAATCACCCTGCGTCTCTCTATTGATACCGCCTACGGCAGTATTATGGAGTATTTCGAGATTTTTATGAACCGAATGTTACTTTGCCGCAAGGCGGCGGAAAAATTAGGTCTTACCTTTAAGTTAGAAATTAACGGTCAGCCGCTTTTATAAAGGAGAAAATCAATGATATATCTTCTTGAAGACGATGAAAGCATATTAAAATTTGTGATTTATGCCCTTAAGCAGACGGGTATGGAGGCTAAGGGGTTTACTCTGCCCTCCGAATTTAAAAGGGCGGTCGAAAATAAAAAGCCCGACCTGTGCTTACTTGACATTATGCTGCCCGAGGAGGACGGCATTTCGGTGCTTAAATGGCTGCGCTCCCGTGCGGAAACCTCGGAGCTGCCCATAATTATGCTTACCGCGAAGGCGAGCGAATACGACAAGGTTTCGGGGCTTGACTCGGGCGCGGACGACTATATTGCAAAGCCGTTCGGCACTATGGAGCTTATTTCCCGCATAAAAGCCCTGCTTAGGCGCACAAAATCCGCCGACAAGGTATATTCGGCGGGCGGCGTTTGCGTAAACCCCGCGGCGCACACAGTAACCGCGGACGGGAAGGCGGTTACGCTTACCTTAAAGGAGTTCCAAATGCTTTGTCTTATGCTTAAAAACCGCGGTACGGTCTTTTCGCGCGACAGACTGTTAGAGGAAATCTGGGGCTACGATTACGACGGAGAAAACCGCACTGTGGACGTTCACATTAAAACCCTGAGAACAAAATTAGGCGACAGCGGCGGGATTATAGAGACCGTGCGCGGAGTAGGCTATAAAATAAGCTAAGCTGACGAGAGGCGGAATACTATGACTAAAAAAATATTCAGGGGAATTTTGCTTTCCTCAATACTTACCTTGCTTGCAAGCCTTGTTTTTATAATCGGGGTTCAGTATCAGATTTATGTGGACAGCAGATATTCCTCGCTCCAAAGCAAGGCTTATTTAATAAGCCTTTCGGCAAATGACAGCGAGCTTCAAAAATATTCCTCCGCAAAGGAGCGAATAACCCTTATCGACCAAGGCGGAAGCGTAATTTTTGACAACAAGGCGGACGCGGCGGGAATGGAAAACCACGCGGGCCGCGAGGAGGTTAAAGAGGCTTTAAAGGAGGGAACAGGCTATGCCGTCAGGCACTCCGAGACCCTCGGGATAAGCTCCTGCTATTACGCGATAAAGCTTCAAAACGGCAATGTTTTAAGGGTGGCAGACGAATCTCTCTCGGTAGGCGCGGTTATTTTGCAGCTGTTGCCGCCGATTGCCGCGATTGCCCTGCTCGCCTTTGTTTTAGCCCTTGTCCTGGCGTCGGTTATTACAAAAAAGATACTGAAGCCGATAAACTCGGTAGACCTTGACAGCCCCGAGACCTTAAATTGCTACGACGAGCTTTCACCGTTTGTTTCCAAAATCAATTCACAGCGCAGAAAAATCAACCGCCAGATAGCCGAGCTGCAGGGACGCCGCCGCGAGTTTGAAGCAATCGCCGAGAATATGAGCGAGGGACTTCTGCTCACCGACGTTAAGGGGCATATTTTAACCCATAATTCGAGCATAAGGCGTTTCTTCGGAGTGCAGGACGATATAAACGGTCAAAATATTCTGACTATTAACCGAAGCGAAGCGTTCCGTGAGGTTTTTGACAGCGTCTGCGAGGGCAGACATTACGAAAGTATTATTACCTTAGGCGGCAGGTGCTACGAGGTTACCGCCAACCCCGTTTTTGACGAAAAGAACGCTCCCTGCGGCGCGGTGATACTTGTTATCGACGTAACCGAGAAGGAAAAGCGTGAAAAGCTCCGCCGCGAGTTTACCGCCAACGTTTCCCACGAGCTTAAAACTCCCCTCACCTCGATTTTAGGCATTTCGGATATGCTTAAAAACGGTATCGTAAAACCTGAGGATACAAAAGATTTTGCGGCGGATATAAATAAGGAGGCGGAAAGGCTTATAAGCCTTGTAAACGATATAATTAAGCTTTCCGAGCTTGACGAGGGCGGCGCAAAGGAAACCGAAAGGGTCGATTTGCTTAAAACCGCAAACGAGGCCGTCTCCCGCCTTGCACCGATCGCCGAAAAGCGCGGCGTTTTCCTTACGGTCGCGGGTGAAAGCGCCGAAATAACTGCCGGCGAGTCGCTTATTTTTGAAATGCTTTATAATCTTTGCGACAACGCGATAAAATATAACAGGGAAAACGGCTCTGTCACCGTTACGGCAGGCTATAAGGACGGCTCGCCCTTTGTTTCGGTTAAGGATACAGGCATAGGTATCGCCCCCGAGCATACCGAGCGGGTTTTCGAGCGGTTTTACAGGGTTGATAAAAGCCGCTCAAAGCAAAGCGGCGGAACAGGGCTGGGGCTTTCGATTGTTAAGCATATCGCCGCCTCGTTCGGCGGAAAAATAACCCTTACAAGCACCCTCGGCGAGGGCACGGAAATAACCGTTACCTTTAGCAAATAAATATTTTTCACATATAATAATGTTGCAATTGTGTAATTGATATGCTATAATTGTTTCAAGTTTAAGGGAGTAGCTGACGGCGCGTAGCGCCGCGGCAGTCAGCGTCAATACGGATTTTTGTCCCGCGGCTGCATTAAACGGCAAGACTTTTACTGTACTTAATTTGTGCAGTAAAGGTCTTTTTTTATTTTTTAATAGAGAGGTTAAAAAAATGTCACTAAACGATTTCGGTTTTCTTGTAAGTAACATAGCAGGTCTCGCCGACTGGCGGTATGTTACAATGTGGATTATCGGCGGACTGCTGATTTTCCTTGCTATCAAGTACGAGATGGAGCCGACCCTCCTTTTACCGCTGGGCTTCGGCACGATACTTGTAAACATTCCCTTTTCGGGTGCGATAAACAGAACGCTTGAAAACGGCGAGGTCGAAGAGGGGGCGCTTTCCACCCTTTTCTCGGCGGGAATCGCTAATGAGCTGTTTCCGCTGATACTCTTTATCGGAATAGGCGCGATGATCGACTTCGGCCCGCTCCTTTCAAATCCAAAGCTGATGATTTTCGGGGCGGCGGCACAGTTCGGCATTTTCTTCACCTTCTGCGCGGCGTCGATGTTCTTTGACCTCAACGACGCGGCGAGCATAGGCATTATCGGCGCGGCGGACGGACCGACGGCAATCGTCGTTTCGCAAAAGCTTAACTCCGCCTATCAGGGGGCTATAATGGTGGCGGCATATTCTTATATGGCCCTCGTCCCCATTATCCAACCGCCTGTGATAAAGCTGCTCACCACCAAAAAGGAGCGGCTTATCCGTATGCCGTATACCGAAAAAAAGGTTTCAAAGCTTACTAAAATCCTCTTCCCGATTATAATTACCCTGATAGCGGGCATTGTGGCGCCCGAATCAGTCTCGCTTATCGGCTTTTTGATGTTCGGCAACCTGATAAGGGAGTGCGGGGTATTAAACTCACTTTCGGAAACGGCGCAAAAAGTGCTTGCAAACCTTGTCACCATTTTCTTAGGAATCACCATAGCCTCCCAAATGCAGGCGGAAAAGTTTCTGAAGCCTGACACTCTCTTAATTTTAGGCTTGGGTCTGTTCGCCTTTATCTTCGACACGGCGGGCGGCGTGCTGTTTGCAAAATTCCTTAATATATTCCTTAAAAACAAAATCAACCCGATGATAGGGGCGGCGGGAATTTCCGCCTTCCCGATGTCGGGCAGGGTCGTGCATAAAATGGCGCTTAAGGAAGACCCGCAGAACTTCATTTTAATGCAGTCTATCGGCGTTAACGTATCTGGTCAGATAGCCTCGGTAATAGCGGGCGGACTGATACTCAATTTCTTTATGTAGGGGTAATTAAGAATGAATTTTAATCCTATGAATTTTATAACAAATCTCCGCTACCTCGCGGTCGGAATGATAAGCATTTTTGTCGTGATAGGGGTAATTATCCTTGTCACCGTACTGCTTAACAAAATATTTACAAAGTCCGATAAAAAGTAATTTACACGGCGGTGAAAATAAATTATAATATAGTCGGTGAATTGTATGGAATTAAATTCAAAAACTGTTAAAAAAATTCTGCTTATAATTCTGCTCGGCTCTTGTATTTTTACCGCCGCGCAGAATTATGACCGACTGTTTTCGTTTATCGGACGTATTCTCTCGGTTACAAGCCCCGTTATAACCGCTCTGTGCATTGCCTTTGTGCTTAACGTACTTTTAACGGCGCTTGAAACCAAGGTGTTTAAATTTATGGACAAAAGCAAAAAAGCTCTTGTCCGCAGGCTCAAGCGCCCGCTCTGCCTTGCGCTGACATATATTATCGCCTTCGGCTTAATTGTCCTGCTTATCGCCTTTATAATTCCCGATATTGCCGATACCTTTATCTACCTTGCCGAAAGACTGCCCGCCTTTATGAACGATGCGCGGGTTTGGGTCGAAGACCTGCTAAGTAAATTCAATCTTTCACAAAGCCTTATTCCCAATATTGAAATAGACTGGACCGCTGTGGCAGACTCGATAAAAAATTATGTTATCGGCTATTCCAAGACAATTTTCGGCAGCGCCGTAAGCTTTACAACCTCCTTTGCCTCGGGTGTTTACAACACGGTCTTCAGCATTATGATTTCCGCCTATATTCTCGCCTGCAAGGAGCGTATAGGCCGCTTTACCGTCCGCTGTATAGATGCCTTTGCGCCTAAAAAGGCGGCGAAAGCAATATATCATATTTCCTCAACGACCTATGAATACTTTTCAAAGTTTATAGGCGGCCAGCTGACCGAATCGGTAATTTTAGGCACGCTGTTTTATATAGGTATGACGATATTCCGTTTCCCCAATGCGGCGGTAATTTCCATATTTATCTGCGTGACCTCGCTTGTGCCTATCGTAGGCGCTACGGTCGGCGTGATTGTCGGATTCCTCTTAATACTTATAACAAGCCCGATAAAGGCGCTTTTGTTCATAGTATTCTTTGTTGTAATTCAGCAAATCGAGGGTACGTTTATCTATCCGCGCGTGGTCGGAAAATCTGTAGGACTGCCCGGCGTTATAGTCGTGTGCGCGGTGCTTGTAGGCGGCAATATAGGCGGAATAATAGGCGCGCTTACAAGTGTTCCCGTGTCAGCGGTGCTGTTTGTCCTCGTTAAGGAGGCAATCGCAAAGCGCACCCCGCAATCAACAGCTGATGTCTGACATCTGACATCTAAGCAAAACAAAAATGCGGCTGACCGCCGCCGACCTTTAAATATAAGTTTTTCGACAAACTGACAGCGCGCGGACTATGTCCGCGCGCTGTTTCGCTTTTAGTACCCACATTATCGGCGCAAAATACGGAATTTGCCGTATATGCCCTGCGGCTGCGCCGTGCCCAATGTGAGTACTAAACCTATTCGGGGCGGCGTTTACCGCCCTTGTTTGAGAGTTATATCAACTCGATAATCGCCATCTCGGCAGCGTCGCCGCGGCGCGGACCGGTTTTAACAATCCTGCAATAACCGCCGTTTACGTCCTTGTACTTGGGAGCGATTTCGTTGAAGAGCTTTGCCACAACGTCCTCCTTGGTAATGAACGCCATTGCCTGACGCTTGTTGTTAAGGTTGTTATCCTTAGCGAGTGTAATATACTTCTCTGCCATTGATCTTACTTCTTTGGCGCGGGTCACAGTAGTCTCTATTCTGCCGTTTTCGAGCAGATAGGTCACCATAGCTCTGAGCATGGCGGTTCTGTGATCGCTGGTTCTTCCGAGTTTACGGGTTCCCGGCATTTCTATTCACTCCTTAACAGTGCTTTATTCGTCGTCGTGTTTGAGGGTAAAGCCAAAGGAATTAAGCTTTGCGATAACCTCTTCAAGCGACTTGCGGCCCAAGTTCCTTACCTTCATCATATCCTCTTCGGACTTGTTGATAAGGTCTTCAACCGTGTTGATACCTGCGCGCTTCAGGCAGTTGAAGCTGCGGACAGATAAATCCAATTCATCGATGGTGAGATCGAGAACCTTCTCCTTCTCGTTTTCACTCTTCTCCGCCATAATGCTCTGAGCCTCGCTTGCTCCCTCTGTAAGGTCAAGGAACAGCTCAAAATGCTCTATAAGCACCTTAGCGGACATAGAAACCGCCTCGTTCGCTCTTATTGAGCCGTCTGTCCAAACCTCGAGCGTGAGCTTTCCTTTATCGGTAACATTACCTACACGGGTATTGTCAACCGTAAAGTTAGCCTTAAGCACGGGCGTATAGATAGAATCAACGGGAATTACGCCGATTACGTTCTGCGCCGGTCTGTTCTGCTCGGCGGGTACATAGCCCCTGCCCTTATCGAGAGTCATCTCCATATTGAGCTTCGCTCCCGCGTCGAGAGTGGCGATATACATATCGGGGTTTAATATCTCAACCTCGGAATCGGCCTTGATTGAAGCGGCGGTAACCACTGAAGGACCCTCTGCCTCAATATAAATCTTCTTCGCCGTATCGGCATGGAGCTTTGCAATCAAACCCTTGATATTGAGGATAATTTCGGTTACGTCCTCTTTAACCCCGGGAATGGTGGAAAACTCATGCACAACACCGTCAATCTTGACCGAGGTAACGGCTACACCCGGCAAAATGGATAAAAGCACGCGTCTCATACTGTTGCCGAGAGTTGTGGCATAACCTCTCTCAAGGGGCTCCATTACAAACTTGCCGTATTTTCCGTCGGCGGTCAATTCAGCGGTATCTATTCTGGGCTTTTCAATTTCTATCATTTAAAAGCTCCGTTTCTCCGTACTGTATTTTTATGCCGCCGCGTCCGTACGGAGAACGCGGTGGAAGGCTGACGGGAGCCAGCCTAAGTCTATTACTTAGAATAGAACTCAACAATGAGCTGCTCGTCAACAGGAGCCTCAATCTGGTCTCTTGTCGGAAGAGCAATAACCTTTGCCGTAAGCTGGTCGCGGTTAACGTCGATCCACTGCGGAACAGGTCTTGCGCTGTTAGCCTCGACAACCGCCTTAATCTTCTCGCTCCCACGGCTCTTCTCGCAGATGGAAACAACGTCGCCTGCCTTTAAGAGATAGGAAGCGATGTCAACACGCTTGCCGTTTACCTCAAAATGGCCGTGACCTACAAGCTGACGCGCTTCCGCTCTTGAAGAAGCAAAGCCAACCCTGTAAACAACATTATCGAGACGGCTTTCAAGTATTCTTAAAAGGTTGTCGCCCGTAATGCCCTGCTTTCTTTCAGCAATTTCAAAATAATGATGGAACTGATTTTCCTGAACACCGTAGAAACGTCTCGCGGTCTGCTTAGCGCGAAGCTGCATACCGTATTCAGACGTCTTTTTTCTGCCCTGACCGTGCTGACCGGGAGCGTAGCCCCTTAAAGCCACAGAGCATTTATCCGAGTAGCAGCGCTCGCCCTTGAGGAACAGCTTCTGACCCTCGCGGCGGCAAAGTCTGCAAACTGCGCCGGTATATCTTGCCATCTATTACACCTCCAAAATTTTAACTGCAATACAAATTGCAAACATAAATTATAACGATTATACGCGTCTTCTCTTGGGAGGACGGCAGCCGTTGTGCGGAATCGGGGTTACGTCCTTGATAAGACTAACCTCAAGACCCGCGGTCTGCAGCGCGCGGATAGCCGCCTCGCGTCCTGCTCCCGGACCCTTAACATACACTTCAACAGTCTTAAGACCGTGCTCCATAGCAGCCTTGGCCGCAGTTTCTGCCGCGCTCTGTGCCGCAAACGGAGTAGACTTTCTTGAACCTCTGAAACCTAACTCACCCGCGGACGCCCAGGAAAGAGCATTGCCCTGCGTATCGGTGATGGTAACGATAGTGTTGTTGAAGGTAGACTGGATATGGGCTGAGCCACGTTCGATATTCTTTTTCTCACGGCGACGGCGAGAAGCTGTCGTCTTGCCCTTTGCAGTAGCCATATTATCTTCCTCCTACTTATTTCTTCTTGTTAGCTATGGTCTTCTTAGGACCCTTGCGTGTACGCGCGTTGGTCTTAGAGCGCTGTCCTCTTACGGGCAGACCCTTTCTGTGGCGCAGACCGCGATAGCTTCCGATTTCGATAAGTCTCTTGATGTCAAACGCGATAGTACGGCGACGGTCACCCTCAACCTGAAGGTTGTGGTCGATATACTCACGTAACTTTGAAATATCGTCCTCGGTTAAGTCCTTGACACGGGTATCGGGATTGATTCCCGTATCAGCAAGGATTTTTTTAGATGTTGTAAGACCGATTCCGAAGATGTAGGTAAGTCCGATTTCGACTCGCTTCTCGTTCGGAAGATCAACACCAGCAATTCGTGCCATTTATCAAAGCACCTCCATATTTTTTACTCGCGCGCAATTAACCCTGACGCTGTTTATGCTTGGGGTTTTCGCAGATAACCATTACCTTGCCCTTGCGCTTGATAATTTTGCATTTTTCGCAAATCTTTTTAACAGAAGGTCTGACTTTCATTCGATTTTGCCTCCTTTAAATTCTTGACTGTTACTTGCTTCGCCAGGTTATACGGCCCTTTGACAGGTCGTACGGAGACATTTCAACAGTCACCTTGTCACCGGGCAGTATGCGAATGAAATTCATACGCAGCTTGCCTGAAATGTGAGCAAGAATAGTATGTCCCCCCTGAATTTCTACCTTAAACATTGCGTTAGGCATTGCTTCAACAACTACGCCCTCAAGCTCTATCATATCCTCTTTGGACATCTCGGCTCCTCCTTTATAAAACGGAATCTCTGTAAACCGCGAGAGCGCGTCTCAGCGATTTATCTGTACTGTAACTGCTTATCCCCAGCACGGTATTCGTAAGCGCTAAATGCTTGGGATTTTTTCGTTTCGGTCTGTTAAGCGGACGTTCCTTGCCATCACAGACGAAAAGAAAACCGTCCTCTTCTTTTACAACCACAAGAAAATATCCCTTATCGCGCCCCGATTTTGAACAAACTACGCGTCCTACCATACTGAGTCCTCAAATTAAAGTCATAATCTTAGGACCGTCGGCGGTAATCGCAACCGTATGCTCAAAATGTGCGGATAACGACCCGTCCTTGGTTAAAACAGTCCACCCGTCGGGCTGTACCTCGACGCCCGCACCCCCCGCGTTGACCATCGGCTCAATGGCGATCGTCATTCCCGGGATTAAACGGACGCCCCTGCCCGGAGTGCCGAAATTCGGAACCTCGGGAGCTTCGTGCAGGTGAGTGCCCACACCGTGACCGACAAACTGACGGACAACCGTGTAACCTCTCGCCTCGACATACGCCTGCACCGCGTGACCTATATCACCGATTCTGCCGCCCGCACGCGCCGCTTTAATGCCCTCGTAAAGGCTTTCGCGGGTCGCGTCCATCAGCCGCTTCGCTTCAGGGGAAATATCCCCGCAGGCGAAAGTGGCAGCGTTATCGCCGTGATACCCGTCAAACTTAGCGCCGAGGTCGATACTTACTATATCCCCCGCGCGAAGCTTTCGCTTAGAAGACGGTATGCCGTGAATCACTTCGTTGTTGATTGATATACAGGCGGTAGCGGGATAGCCCTCATAGTTCTTGAAGTTGGGCTCGCCCCCCTGACTTCGGATATATTCCTCCGCCAGACGGTCGATCTCAGCCGTGGTAACTCCGGGCTCTACCGCTTTGCCGGCTGTTTGTAATGCTCCGGCCGATATTCTGCAGGCTTCTTTCATAATGTTAAGCTCGCGGCCGGTTTTAAGCACTATCATACCTGATTCTCCAGTGCGTCAAGCACAAGGCGGGTGGTGTCCTCAACCTTATCCTGACCCTCTACAACAATCAGCTTTCCGCAGCTCTTGTAAAAATCCTTGAGCGGCTCGGTCTGCTCGTGATAGACGTGAAGTCTGTTCTTGACCGTCTCGGGCTCGTCGTCCTTGCGGATTACAAGACCGCCGCCGCAAAGATTGCAGACGCCCTCCACCTCGGGCTTTTTATACTCGGTGTGGTAGCTCGCGCCGCACTTTTCACAAACGCGTCTGCCCGACATACGCTTTACGATTTCCTCGTCGGCGACCTCAATGGAGAGGGCGGCGTCGATCACAAAGCCCATATCGTCAAGCGCAACCGCCTGCGGAATCGTACGCGGGAAGCCGTCTAAGATATAGCCTTCCTTGCAGTCGGCCTCGCTTAAGCGCTCCTTGATAATGCCGATAACGACATTATCGGGAACAAGCTCGCCCGCGTCGATGTATGATTTTGCCTTGAGTCCCATTTCGGTGCCGTTTTTAAGGGCGGCACGGATAATATTTCCTGTCGAAATGGTGGGGATATTGTATTTTTCGGAGATTATCTCCGCCTGGGTGCCTTTGCCTGCACCGGGCGCTCCTAAAAGAATAAGCTTCATATTTCTGCTCCTTATTCTTAATCAAGGAATCCCTTGTAATGACGCATCATCATCTGGGACTCAAGATTGCGAACCGTGTCAAGCGCAACGCCGACCATAATCAGTACCGATGTACCTCCGAGCGAAATGTTGATTCCGCCGACAGATCCGATAACGATAGGAAGAATTGCGATTACGCTTAAGAAAAGCGCGCCCATAAGGGTAATTCTTGACAGGATTTTTGAAATAAAGTCCGATGTAGGCTTTCCGGGACGTATTCCGGGGATTGCGCCGCCCTGCTTGCGCAGATTGTTTGCCATTTCAATCGGATTAAACTGGATTGTGGCGTAGAAATACGCAAATCCGATAATCAGAAGGAAATAAATCACCGCGTAAAATACGCCTCTTACGCTGAAGAGCGACAAAGCCTTGTACCAGAAGCTGTTCTGATTTCTCATAAATGAGAGAATCATTGTCGGAAGCATAAGAATCGACGAGGCAAAGATTATCGGCATAACGCCCGACATATTTACCTTAATCGGTATATGCGTGTTCTGACCGCCGTACATCTTGTTTCCGACAACACGCTTAGCGTACTGAACGGGGATACGGCGCTCCGCCTCGGTCATCCAGACGATAAAGACGATTACCGCGAGGAAGAGGAGGACTATTCCGACAACCGCTAATTTGCGGTCTAACTTCCAGTAGGAAACCAGCATATTGAACGCCTGCGGACCGCGGGAAAGAATACCCGCGAAAAGCAGTATGGAAATACCGTTGCCGATACCCTTGACGTCAATCTGCTCGCCCAGCCACATTACAAGCGCCGAGCCCGCCGTAAAGGCGAGTACTATAACGAACGCCGCGAAAACGACAGCACCGCCCGACACGCTTAAATAGTTGCTGTTCTTTAAATAGAAGAAATATGCAGTACCCTGTATAAGCGCTAAAAGCACCGTTGTATAGCGGGTAATCTGCGCCAGCTTCTTCTGTCCCTCTTCTCCCTCTTTCTGCAAGCGCTCAAGATAGGGGATAGCAACGCACAGAAGCTGAATTATAATGGAGGAGTTGATGTACGGGGTAACCGACATTGCGAAGATTGCGCCGTACTCAAGACCGCCTCCCGTTAAAATTGACAGGTAGCTGAAAAATTCATTTGTAGCTCCCGATTCGGTGGCGGATTTCAGTGCCGCAACGTCAATGTAGGGCACGGGAATTACCGAACCGATACGGAATATCAAAATGATGAAAACGGTAAAAAGAATCTTATTGCGAATTTCTTTTACTTTCCAGGCGTTTCTTAATGTTTCTAACATCAGATCACCTCAGCCTTTCCGCCTACGGAATTAATTTTCTCTGCGGCAGACGCGGAGAAAGCGTTGAGCTTTACGGTGAGCTTCTTTGTGAGCTTGCCGTTGCCCAAAACCTTAACGGGAAGATTAGCTTTCTTTATAATTCCCTTATCAGCCAAGACGTGAGCGTCAACAGTCGCGCCGTCCTCGAACACTTCAAGAGCGGAAAGATTGATAGCTGCCCATTCCTCGGCAAAAATGTTATTGAAGCCGCGCTTCGGGATTCTTCTCTGGAGCGGCATCTGACCGCCTTCGAAGCCGGGTCTCATACCGTGACCCGCACGTGCCTTCTGACCCTTGTGTCCCTTACCGGCTGTTTTACCGTTTCCGGATCCGTGACCTCTGCCTATGCGCTTCGCCTCTTTAGTAGAGCCGAAAGCCGGAGCTAATTCATGCATTTTCATTGTTCGCACCTCCTTGCTTAATTAGCGCGGTTGAACCGCATTTCCGCGAGCATTTCGCGGATAAAAGGATTATTTTGCTTCGCTTACCTCGATAAGATGAGCAATCTTGTTAATCTTACCCTTGGTCTGAGCATTGTCCGGCTGAATTTTCTCATCGCCGATTTTGAAAAGACCGAGAGCGTTAGCGGTAGCAATCTGATCCTTTTTAGCACCTATAGTGCTTTTTACCAGCTTTATTTTAAGGCCGGCAGCCTTCTTTGTTGCCATAACGCTGCTCCTCCTTAACCTATGATTTCCTTGACGGACTTACCGCGGACCGCCGCAACCTCTTCGGCGCTGCGAAGCGAAGCAAGACCTGCTACCGTGGCGCGTACCACGTTGCAAGGATTGTTTGAACGTAAAGCCTTGGTACGAATGTCGGAAATGCCGACAGTTTCTACTACCGCACGAACCGCGCCGCCGGCAATAACGCCGGTACCGGGAGCGGCAGGCTTTAAGAGAACACGGCCTGCGCCGAATTCGCCGATAACCTCGTGCGGAATTGTTGTACCCTTTAAGGATACCTTTATAAGATTCTTTTTAGCGTCTTCAATTCCCTTGCGGATAGCGTCGGGAACCTCGCCTGCCTTGCCGAGTCCGTAGCCTACAATACCGTTGCCGTCGCCTACGACCACCAAAGCGGCGAATTTCATAATACGTCCGCCCTTAACGGTCTTGGAAACGCGGTTTATAGCAACTACGCGCTCTTTCAAATCTAATGTTGATGCGTCAATATTTGTAGCCAAAAGTATTCCTCCTTATTAGAACTTAAGGCCGCCCTCGCGGGCACCTTCGGCAAGCTCCTTGACACGGCCGTGATAAATGTATCCGCCGCGGTCAAAAACAACCTCGGTGATGCCCTTAGAAACGGCGCGTTCAGCAATTAACTTTCCAACCTTGCGTGCGCCCTCCTTGTTGCCGCCGGAAATTCCGAAGTCCTTTTCGTTTGAGGACGCGGCAGCGAGAGTCACACCGTTTGTGTCGTCGATAAGCTGGGCGTAAATGTTGCTGTTGGAGCGGAATACGTCAAGGCGGGGACAAGCCGCTGTGCCGCTTACCTTAGAGCGAACGCGGGCATGGCGCTTAAGTCTTGCCTTATTGGTATCAGGCTTGTTAACCATAGTTTGTACACTCCTTTATTATTTCTTAGCACCCTTGCCGGCCTTACCTTCCTTGCGGCGGATATGCTCGTCGGCGTACTTGATACCCTTGCCCTTGTACGGCTCGGGCGGACGCTTCTCACGAACCTCCGCGGCAAACTGACCGACCTGCTGCTTATCTGCACCGCTTATAACTATCTGGTTAGGAGACGGTACGTCGATTGTGATTCCGGCTGTCTCGGGTACGATTACCTGATGAGAAAAGCCGAGATTCATTACAAGATTCTTTCCCTGCTTCTGTGCGCGGTAGCCTACGCCGTTAACCTCAAGCGTCTTTGAATAGCCGTTGGTTACGCCCTCAAGCATATTTGCTACGAGGGTACGGGTAAGACCGTGAAGCGCGCGGTGATTTTTGTCGTCCGACGGGCGGGTGACAATTATTTCATTGCCCTCTACCGCGATGGAGATTTCGGGATTAAAGGTGTTTTCAAGAGTGCCCTTGGGACCCTTGACAGTAACCTTGTGTCCGTCAATCTTGACATCTACACCTGCAGGAATTGCGATAGGCTTTTTTCCTATTCTTGACATTCCTTAAGCACCTCCTTACCAGACGTAAGCGAGGACTTCGCCGCCGACATTGGCCTTGCGCGCCTGCTTATCTGTCATTATGCCCTTAGAGGTGGAAAGGATAGCTATGCCGAGGCCCTTCATAACCTTAGGCATATCCTCTACGTTTGTATAAATACGCAGTCCCGGCTTGGACACACGTCTGATGCCGCTTATTGCCTGCGATTTATTGCGGCCGTACTTCAATGTGATGTGAATTACGCCCTGCTTTCCGTCTTCCTCGACCTGAAAGCCTGTTATATATCCCTCGTCAAGTAAAATCTGGGCGATAGCCTTTTTTACGTTTGACGCAGGAACATCTACCGAATCATGCTTTGCAGCAGAAGCGTTACGGATTCTCGTAAGCATATCTGCTATAGTATCGCTGATTTGCATGTCGTCAACCTCCTTTTGCGTTCTGCCTTTACCAGCTTGCCTTCTTCACTCCGGGAATCTCACCCTTATAGGCAAGCTCTCTGAAGCATATACGGCAAATGCCGTACTTGCGAAGATAAGCGTGCGGGCGACCGCAGATTTTACATCTGTTGTACTCTCTTGTAGAAAACTTAGCAGGTCTTGCCTGCTTAACTTTCATAGCAGTCTTAGCCATATTTCTTCTCCTTATCTCGCAAACGGAGCGCCCATAAGCGTAAGCAGCTCGCGGGCCTCTTCATCTGTTTTTGCGGTGGTGACAAAGATAATGTCCATTCCGCGGACCTTATCGATTTTGTCATACTCAATCTCAGGGAATATCAGCTGCTCCTTAACGCCCATGGCATAGTTGCCGCGGCCGTCAAAAGCGTTGGGATTGATTCCTCTGAAGTCTCTTACTCTCGGAAGAGCGGCGTTGAAGAGTCTCTCGACAAATTCATACATACGCTCGCCGCGGAGTGTGACCTTAGCACCTATCGGCATACCCTCGCGGAGCTTGAAGTTCGCAACCGACTTCTTAGCGCGGCAGGGAACCGCCTTCTGACCGGTGATGAGGCTTAAATCGCGGATTATAGCGTCTATAACCTTTGAGTTTTCCTTAGCCTCGCCGGCGCCTACATTGATAACGACCTTCTCGAGCTTCGGAATCTGCATGACGCTCTTGTAGCCAAATTTTGTCATCAGTGCGGGAGCAATAGAATTTTTATACTCGTTCGACAGTGTTGACATGTCATGTCCTCCTTATCTCTTAAAAAGTCTCGCCGCATTTTTTGCACATGCGGTCTTTTTTGCCGTCCTCGTAGATTTTGGTTCCTACTCTTGTCGGCTTATTGCATTTAGGGCAAACAACCTGAACCTTGCAGGCGTAAATAGCGCCCTCGGTCTCGATAATGCCGGACGGATCGCCCGCCTTTTTAGGCTTAACGTGCTTTTTAACCTTGTTGATGCCCTCAACGATTACCTTACCCTCTTTGGGGCTGACCTCAAGTACCTTACCGGTCTTCTTGCGGTCCTTTTTGTCTCCTGTGAGGAGGATTACGGTATCCCCTGTTTTAACGTGAAGCTTACTCATCTTTTCTACCTCCCATTAAAGCACTTCGGGAGCCAAGGACAGGATCTTGGTATAATCCTTGTCGCGCAGCTCTCTGGCTACCGGCCCAAAAATACGGGTGCCTCTCGGATTCTTGTCATCACGGATGATAACAGCCGCATTTTCGTCGAATCTGATGTATGTGCCGTCATTGCGGCGAAGACCTCTTGCGGAACGAACCACAACAGCCTTTACAACGTCGCCCTTCTTAACAGTACCGCCCGGAGCGGCCTTTTTAACAGAAGCCACGATGACGTCGCCGATGTTGGCATACCTCCTTCTGGAGCCTCCAAGAACGCGGATGCACATAAGTTCCTTTGCACCGGTGTTGTCGGCAACCTTGAGGTAACTCTGTTGTTGTATCACAGTGTTTTCCTCCTTGTAAGGCTTACTTAGCCTTTTCGATTATTTCAACCACACGCCAGCGTTTATCCTTGGAGAGTGGTCTGGTCTCCATAATAAGAACTCTGTCGCCAACGCCACAGGAATTATTCTCATCATGAGCTTTAAGTCTTATAGTGTTTTTGATAATCTTCTTATAAAGCGGGTGCTTTACGTTATCCTGAATAGCAACTACGACGGTTTTATCCATCTTGTCGCTGGCAACGATGCCCACTCTTGTTTTACGAAGGTTTCTTTCGCTCATTTAGCTTTTCCTCCCTCTTTTAAGCGTTCGCGCTGTCGTTCTTGATTTCGTTCTCGCGGATTACGGTCTTAATGCGAGCGATATCCTTTTTGACAGCAACTATACGCATGGGGTTTTCGAGCTGATTAATGGCGAGTTGGAAACGCAGATTAAATAATTCCTCTTTAAGCTTTGTCAACTGCTCATTAAGCTCGGGCAAAGTGCTCTGTCTGATTTCCTTTGCATTCATTACTGCTCACCACCCATTTCCTGCTTAGTTACAAACTTGCACTTAATAGGAAGTTTGTTTGCGGCGAGACGCATTGCCTCGCGGGCAAGCTCCTCGCTTACTCCGCCGATCTCGAACATTACACGGCCGGGCTTAACGACCGCTACCCAGTATTCGGGAGAGCCTTTACCTGAACCCATTCGGGTCTCGGCCGGCTTCTCTGTAATCGGCTTATCCGGGAAAATTTTAATCCATACCTGACCGCCACGCTTAATATAACGTGTCATAGCGATACGGGCGGCTTCGATCTGATTGGAGGTAATCCACGCGGGCTCTAAAGCCTGAAGACCGAAATCGCCGTGGGTAACTGTTGTGCCTCTTGAGGCTGTACCCGTAAGACGGCCGCGGTGTACTCTGCGGTATTTAACGCGCTTAGGCATTAACATCAGCGGGCTCCTCCTTCCTTTTTAGCCTTGCGGTTATCAGCAAGAACCTCGCCCTTGTAAATCCAGACCTTTACGCCGATACGGCCGTAGGTGGTGTTTGCCTCGGCAAAACCGTAGTCGATATCCGCTCTTAAGGTCTGAAGCGGGATAGTTCCCTCGTGATACTGCTCGCTTCTTGCGATTTCAGCGCCGCCTAAGCGTCCTGAAACCTGTGTTTTGATACCCTTAACGCCGAGTCTCATAGCTCTGCCTATTGAGAGCTTCATAGCACGGCGGAAGGAAATACGCTTTTCAAGCTGTGCCGCAATATTCTCGGCAACGAGCTGTGCGTTAGCGTCGGGATTCTTAATCTCAACAATGTTGATTACGACGGGCTTGCCGAGCATCTGCTGGCAGGTGGCGCGAAGCTTTTCGATTTCGCTGCCGTTGCGTCCGATTACCATACCCGGCTTTGCGCAGTGAATGTGTAATCTCACGCGCTTGTCGTCACGTTCGATCTCGATTTTGGCAATACCTGCTGTGAAGAGGGTCTTCTTCAGGTATTTACGGAGGTTGTAGTCCTCAACCAATGTATCGCCGAACACTTTATCGTTGGCAAACCAACGTGAGTCCCAGTTTTTAATTACGCCCACACGGAAACCGTGGGGATTAACCTTCTGGCCCATAACTTAACCTCCTTCTTAGTCTTCGCGTTCTTTAAGAACGATTGTCATATGGCTTGTTCTCTTTAAGATTCTGTGAGCTCTGCCGTGATCCTTCGGACGGATTCTCTTAAGAGTAGGTCCGGGGCATACAAAGCACTCTGCAACATAAAGCTTTGAAACATCCATACTGTGATTGTTTTCTGCGTTTGCAATAGCTGACGCTAAGAGCTTCTCTAAATACTCGCAAGCGGACTTAGGAGTAAATTTGAGTATAGCCATAGCCTTGTCAGCATCCTGATTGCGGATTAAATCCATAACAATCTTCACCTTGCGGGGTGAAATGCGGGCGTATTTAAGTGTAGCCCTTGCTTCCATAGTTAAACTCTCCTTTCAGCCGCTTACTTGCCGGTGGTCTTAGAACCGGCGTGACCCTTAAAGGTCCTTGTCGGCGCGAATTCACCGAGCTTGTGACCGACCATATCCTCGGTTACATATACCGGAACGTGCTTGCGACCGTCATGTACCGCGAAAGTATGTCCGACGAAATCGGGGAAAATGGTCGAGGAACGGCTCCAGGTCTTAAGCACGCGCTTTTCACCGGCTTCGTTCATTTCCTTGACTCTCTTGAGCAGCACAGGCTGCACATAAGGGCCCTTTTTAATGCTTCTTCCCATAATGAAATCTCCTTTCGTCGAATTACTTACGGCGCTTTACGATATACTTATCGGTGCGCTTATTCTTCTGACGGGTCTTGTATCCGAGAGCGGGCTTGCCCCACGGAGTAACAGGTCCCGGACGTCCGATCGGTGACTTACCTTCACCGCCGCCGTGCGGGTGGTCGCAGGGGTTCATTACAGAACCGCGGACGGTAGGTCTCCAGCCCATATGACGCTTGCGGCCTGCTTTACCGTAGTTAACATTTGCGTGCTCGGGATTCGATACAACGCCTACGGTAGCCATACAGCCCGCGGGTACGTTACGGAGCTCGCCTGAAGGCAGACGTAAAAGCGCCATACCGTTTTCCTTAGCCATAAGCTGCGCCATATTTCCGGCGGAACGGGCAAGCTGAGCGCCCTTTCCGGGGTAAAGCTCGATATTGTGCAGGAAAGTACCGACGGGGATATTGCTGAGCGGAAGCGCGTTGCCGGGCTTAATGTCGGCATCGGGGCCGCTTACGATAACGTCGCCCACCTTTAAATCCTGCGGAGCGATAATGTAGCGCTTTTCGCCGTCCTCATACTGAACGAGGGCGATAAAAGCGGAACGGTTGGGGTCATACTCAAGAGTCATAACCGTTGCGGGGATTCCGAAACGCTCTCTCTTGAAATCGATAACCCTGTATTTTCTGCGGTTTCCGCCGCCTCTGTGGCGAACGGTGATTCTGCCGTAGCTGT
>CABVAD010000002.1 GCA_902496265.1 uncultured Oscillospiraceae bacterium | reverse complement strand
TCATGCAAGCAGTACATGGGCGGAAGACCCGATTAATACCTATGTAAACAATACAGGTGCGGATAAAGCCACAGAAAAAGCCAAGTTTACATACAATCTTATTGATAATAAAACCGAAAACGCAAGTGATAATTACGATCTATATCATCAAGCCTACGATGACTACCGCAGGCAGCTTGCGGAGGCTTTTAATGACCTCGCCGAAAAGGGGGTAAAAACCGTAATTTTCCGCCCTTTTGTGGAAATGACTAACAGCGCTCATTGGGTCTTTTACTGCAATGATGATGACGCGGAGGAATATGCGGCTTTCAGGCAGGCGTGGCAAGAGCTTCACTCCTATATAGAGGATAATTGCAAAAGCATTGATGTTCTCTGGTGCTTTGCTCCGCAATTCGACCTTAATATGGAAAAGGTTTTGAATAATTTTTATCCGGGTGATTCGTATGTGGACATTATCGGACCTACCTTCTATTCCTACGGCGCAGATGATAGGTCGATGACACTTCAAACAAGGCTTAATAATACTAAATATGATGAAAATATCAAAGTCTTATCAGACCGTAACAAGCCGATAGGCTTTTCCGAAATAGGCGCGGGTTATTACAGCTACGATTTTGTCGATATAAGCGACGAAGACAGGCACGGTGATTTTGAGCATTTAATAAATTCGCTTAAGACAGATAAGATTGCAGGTATATTCTCTTTTTGCTCGCTTTGGATTGGAGATAAAGGAGTGTTTAATACTGAGGATATTAATCCTCAAAAATATAACAGAAATGCGGATAAATTTTTCGATAAGAATTTCTTTGTATACCTTAACTAACGCTTTGACGTTATGAATTAACCAAAAACAGAAAAACGGGCGCTCTTCGGAACACAATCGGTCGGGCACCCTATTGAAGCTAATACACACAATGCGCAGGTGATTCCCTTGACAGAAAAGAAAGGCTTAAAAAAGGAAGAGATAATCGGCATTTTAAATGCCGCCGCCCGTGAGGGGCGGAGCGTTTTGGGCGTTTTTGAGTACCTTAACAGCCCCGATAAGAAAAGCGCCGATTATTACAGAGCGGTGGAAAATGCCTACGGCGTAAAGCCCGCTTTATTCAGCACATATTATCCCTTTTCCGAGACCGAAAAACGCTTTTTGTGGGAGGAAGCGGACAGGAGGCTTATTAAGCATTATAACGAGGGCGCTCTTTGTTTGGTGCATTCGCAAAACAACAGATGGGCTGAGGATTTGGTGACAGAAGAGGATAAAACCGATTTTATCTGCAATCTTGACGAAACCAATGAAAAGCGTAATATGATCTATTATAACCGCTACCTTGAAGTACGAGAGCAATGGGCGGAGGCACTGCTTGCCCTTAAAAACGCGGGAGTTACGGTTATTTACCGACCTTTTGTGGAAATGACCAATCCATTCCATTGGGACTCTAACACAAAAAGCGAAAAGGGGCTTGCCGCCTTTAAGCGGGTATGGATACAGCTTTACAATTATATGACAAAGGAACGCGGGCTTGATAATCTTGTTTGGTGCTTCGCTCCGCAGGCGGGCGGCGGCGCCGAAAAGGGGCTGAAGTTCTGGCCGGGAGACGAATTTGTTGATATAATAGGACTTACCCTCTATTCAAAAGGCAACAGGGATGGTATAATGTCTGTGGCAAGGGAGCTTGAGCTTTGGGATTATTCGGAATATTTTAAGTTAGGCAAGCCCGTGGGCTTTTCGGAGCTGGGGGTTAAGCCGCAAACCGATGAAGTAAGTGGCGAAATAACCGAGCCGGGCGATTTTTCTAATCTATTAAAGCACATTAAATCGGAGCTTATGGGCAAAATTTCCTTCTGCTGTATGTGGGCTGTGGAGCAGGGTCTACTCTACGAAAAGCACCTCTTCGCGCGGGAATTTGTAAACGACGGTTTTTTTGTGAAACTGCCTGAGCTTAACCGCTCGGCGGAAACGGAGGTATGATATGGTACGTTATAAATTCAGCTGTAGGCTGCTGTCGGTAATTACCGCTGTGCTTTTGCTTTTCGGCACGCTTTCGGTGGCGATAGTGTCCGCCGCGCCGGCTGTAACGCCGAAGGACGGGGTTACGGCGATGCTTGAGTCCTTGACCGAGGACGAGGTCGCTCAAATGAAGCCCGAAAATCCAATCACCGCGATTGCTTTTTCAACGACAGCGCAGACTCCTGCTAATGCAAACCGTGTTCATTATCACGATGCGGGTTACTTAAAAAATACCTTAAAGCCCTTATTGGTGGACGGGAAAACCTCCGACGGTAAATACGGCAATGATAACAATTCGGGCGGCGGTGCGGCGCTTGAACGTGTAAGCGGTGACAGGATAAGAATTCACCTATATTTCGGTGGTAAAAAGGATATTTCGAGGTTTTTGATTTCTTGGGCGGCGGAAGCCCCAGCTAAAACTTATTCTATTTACGCCAGCACAGCCTCTGTGGCGGGTGCGTTTTCCTCTAAGCCGCTGGTTACGGTAACAGAGGACGGTGAGGGCGCCTGCAACCGGCTTATTACCTTAAATAATCCTGTATCGGCTACCTATATAGGTATTGAGTTCACCGACCTTACAACTGTGGTCGATTACGACAATACCGAATGGGTCGGAGTGCTTCTTACCGAGCTTGGCGTTTATAAGGAAGAGGTTTTCACCGAAATGGATATAACCGACAGCGAGATTATAGAACGCCATTCCGAAAACCTGATTGCAGGGCTTAAGCCGACAGTTTACGGCACTCCCTTTTATACAACGCTGAGCAAACCTTATCCCCGCAAGCCCGAAATGCTTACCGACGGAAAATCGGGAAGAACCGCTTACAGCCACGATACCGACGGCGACGGCGTTCTCTACGGCAATAGGCCTGTTGGTGAGGATGATTTCGGGATAGTCAGATTTACATACACCCTCGGCGAGGTAAAGGAAATTCAAAGCTTTATGCTTTCTTGGACGGACTTTGCACCCGCAACCGAGTATAAAATCTATGTTTCGGATAATAGAGCTACGATTTTTGATTCCGAGCCGATAGTTGAGCGCACGAACGAGCCCGCAGAAACCTTTAACAGGCTTATAACCCTTTCAGAATCGGTCTCCGGACGGTATGTAGGCTTTGAGTTCTATGCGAAAAAGAAAGAGGGCAATTTTTACGATGTATGCCTTATGGAGCTTGCCGCCTACGGCACGGAGACTCCCGCGCCCGATTACACGGTGGATGAGACCCTCGACACTTCAGCCGTTTCGGAGGACAATTTAATAGCTGTTGCGTCTGGTTCGGCGACTAACGGCTCCTCCTTTGAGGATATTGCTTATCTTTACGACCGAAACGCCGATAACGAGTACAGCTTTTCGGTAAAGCGGGGAAGAACCGCACAGTTTGTATTGCAGCTTGACGATATTTATTGGCTTGACTCGGTTCTCGTTGCCCTGGCAGATTCTTCAAAAAAGGCGGAATATATGATTTTCACGGGGCTTGAGAACAGCAATCTCTTTACCGTTGAAAATTACCGTGCTTCCCGCAAGTATACCGAGGGCGGCGGAGCGGTATCCCTTGTCAAGCCGGGCGAAAAACAGCTTACAAGATATATCGGCATAAGATTTACTTCTGTCGGCGACCAAAACGAGGTTGGAAATATTCTTAAAATAATCGAGCTCGGCGCTCTGGGAGAGAAAGCCGATATTCAGTTTGATATTTCCGATAATATAGGCGATACTTCGCTGAACGCCGATTATGTAGCTCAAAATGCTGATAAAAACCTGCTTGACAGCGGCGATGTTAACAGCTATATCACGGTAGGGAACGGATACGCGCTCCAAAGCACCGGGGAGGTTGACTTCCCGCGTTCACTTGATATGCTTTTTGACGGTCTCGTGCAGGGTGATACGTTTGACGGCACAGCCGAGGGCGGTGCGCTTAAGTTTTTGAAAAACAGCGACAATATTTTCAGGCTTACACTTGATTTAGGCTATTTTGACTGCTCCTTTGACAGCCTGTTGCTCTACGGTCTTGAGGGCAGGGAAATCGTTGGCTATAACATTTATCTTGCGGACAGCGCAGACGGCTTATATGATATTGAAAATTGGGTCGGCTTTTTTGAAAATAAGAATTCTTCCTTTGTCCAGCTGCTAAAATTCAAGCAAAAGCGCGGCGAGCAGTTTATAGGAATAGAAATTACCGATAACGGAGCCGACGCCTCAGCTGTTTATCTGAAGGAAATAGGAATTTACGGCACTCGAGATTTAAGCAAAAAGCCCGCTTCAGTTTACGAATATGATGTTAAGGAGGATATAGTAAATCAGGAGTATGTAACCGAAAATCATAAATATAACCTTATAAGATATGCACGCAGCACTAACACCTTTGATGACGGCGATCCGTATACGGTTAAATCTTTCGGCAGCCCTGTAACAGACGGCACAGTGTACGACAATACGGCATATACCTGGTGGTCAACTACCGATTTTAAGGTTTGCCGTGCCACCTACAGTCTCGGTCAGACCGTTCCGATAGACCGAATTATGTTTGCGAGCAATTACAACAGCGAAACCAACTATTCAACCTTCATCTATGAAATTTATATCAGCACAAGTCCGGACGATCTGTATACACCTGAGCATCTCGCTGTTTACTGGAACAATTACGGCAAGTGGAAGGCAGGCGGAAATAAATCCAAGGGCATAACCTACGGCGCGTCTCAGGTTTTTGAGTTTAAGGACAGACCGATAGGAAGATATATCGGCTTTAGAATTATAAAACCGAACGACGCTGTCGAGGATAATTCAATACGTATTGAACAGCTCGGTGTATATTCAAACGGCGTTATGCCGGTTGACCCGCTCTATTCTGCGGTGCTGACCGACGAAAAGACAGGGGTTAAGGTGGCTATAAGGAAGCTTGAATATGAGGACGAATACAATGATGTAAAATCGGTTTCGCTTGTTCCTTATACGCTTCCGAACGAGACCGTAAGCGCGGCGGAGTATTACTATCTCAAATCCGCGGGAACCGCGTACAGCATTATTCTCAAAAACTCAGCGGGAAAGGCGGTTGAAACTGAGGATTTAGGCGGAAGAAGTATTGAATTTACCATTCCCTATAAGCACTCCGACAGCGACGGAAAACTCTATGTTTGTCAGATGGACGGCGGCGAGATAACCCGCCTTGAGGCTATAGTCAACGAGGACAGCGTTAATTTTATCACCTACAGCTTAAATCCCATCGGATTCTTTCTGGATACCTTCGGTCACGGCAACGCGGCTGCGGATTCCTTTGAATGGGATTTGGTTTATGAGCTTTCCCTTAAAGCGGCGGAAAATAATGATGATACGGGCGGAGAGTACGCCGCGGCGGACGGTGATTATTATTTTTCCGAGCCTGAAGAGCCTGAGCAGAACAGCGGCTCAGACGGTACACCTACCAGAGTGGCTAAAACGGTAAGGAAAAAGCGCACGGTGGTAGTTGCAAATCAGTCGGTTTTCACCACAGTATGGTTTTGGATTGCTGTCGCGGCGGCTGTGCTTGCGGCGGCGGTTACGGTTACATTCATTATTCTGAAAAGAAAGAAGAGGAAAAACAATGCGTAAAAGAATATATGCCTTTATTTTAATGACGGTTATGCTTTTCACAACGTCGGCATGCACCGGCGGGAATACCACTTCCGACATTTATGACGAAAGCACGGTTTGGGAGGATGTTTACACCTCCGACGGCGAAACCGTTGAATCGGCAGGCTCGTCCCAGACCACGGGGAATGCCTCGGGCGGTACTTCCTCGGCGGCTTCGGCAATAGACACTACTAAAATCACTACGGTTGACGGTCTTGATTTTGGGGGCAAAACGGTTAAAATCGCTATCACAAGCGAGAAAACTCCCACCGAGTCGGATAAAAGAATGTTCGCTGATTTTGAAAAGACCTATAACTGCAAGATAAAGTACGATGTTATCGCATTTGCGGATTATCTTAAAACCGTGGGCAATAAAATCTCTTCCAATCAGCCCTACGATGTTCTTTATATGCACGGCAGTATGTTCCCGACAGCGGCAATAAGCAGGCTTTGTCTACCGCTTGACGAGGCAATATTTGACGCTGATAAAATGAATAAAAATAATCCTTCTGCCGGCGGAATAGATATGGATAAATCTTCTTATTTCACATGGAAGAATAAGCTGTATGCTGTGGCGGGATATAACGATATAAATGTCGTTTGGATGTATTACAACAAGCAGAAGTTCAAGGATTCAGGGCTTGAAGATCCGCTCACCCTTTATAACAGCGGCAAGTGGACATGGGAAAAGGTATTGGAAATGGGCAAAAAGGTAACTAATGAATCCAAAGGAACCTATTTCGGCGATTATTCCTTCTGTTGTACCGCAATATCATATTCCTACGGCGGAAAATGGATTAAAATTAATTCGTATAATGATGTCAAGGAAAACACTTCGGATCCGCACCTTTTCAACGGGCTTAAGATGCTTCAACAGCTAACCTCCGGTCCCGATAAGATTTGCGACCTCTCAAAGGGAGTAAATCAGGATCCAAGCGCTTTTCTGGCAGGCACAACATATGCCTTTATCGGCGAGGATCTTCGCTATTCAGCATCAATTTCCCCTGCGATAATAGATGAAAAGAAAATGAACGGAAATATCGATAACGTCGGAATCGTTCCGCTGCCGCTGGGAGATGGAAATACAGCTTATCCTGCGGGTTGGATACAGGGAGTTGCAGCATGCAGAGGTACGTCCGATATAACCATGGCTGTCGCCTTTGCAAAGTTCCGTTCCGCCTGGAAGGACAGCAAGAGCGACCCCTACAAGCTTCCGCAGAGCGCAGAGGATATGCGCCTTAAGCTCTTAGGAAATCTTAATTACTGTAATTACGGTTACACCTCGGGCGGCACAGGGGAAACCTCTGCGATCACTTCAATTTCAAACCAAATCAACAAGAGCGTGGCTAAGGGACAGGATATAAAAACCGTTTTGCAAAAATACAGCAAATCAATTCAGAACTGCATAGACGTGACGCTTAAAAAATAACAGGGGTGTAGCGTATGAAGCATAAATTGAAAAAAGGCTTCGCATTGTTTTTGACCTTAATTATGTCGGTCGGCACACTTTGGTTTTCGGGCGGCGGCTTCGGTACAGCCGTTTCGGCACAGGAGCCGATTGACGGCAAGGCTAACCGTCAGGTCAAAAATATTTTAAATTACCTTAATGAACTGTCTTATTCCAATCGCTGTGTTTTGGGAGCTTTCAACCATGTCAACGGCGGCACAGAGGAAGTTAAGCACTATTACGAGAAAATAGAAGAAAAATACGGTGTGAGTCCTGCGATGTACAGCTGTCATTATGTGGTTGACAACGATGACGGTACGCTGAGTGAAAGCAGCATTAAGACCACCAACGATACCCTTAAGGAGCATTATGACGAGGGCGCGATTTGTATGGTGCACGTCGGTAACAGCTGGCATAAAAAGCTGATAGCCCGTTTGAGTGACAGAACACTTGCGGAGGACCTTACAGACGGGTTAGTGGATTTTATTCCCAACTGCGACGCAGAAAACAAAGACCGTAATATGGAGATTTACAACGGTTATCTCAAGATTCTTGATACCATCGGCGATGCGTTAGAGGATTTGCAGAATAAAAATATCACCGTTGTTTACCGCCCCTTTGTCGAAATGACTAACCCTATTCACGAGGGCTACTGCACCTCGCAGGAAAGTATGGAAGCCTTTAAACGCGTATGGCGTCAGCATTATGACTATATGGTGAACGAGCGCGGGCTCCACAATCTTGTGTGGTGCTTTGCTCCGCAGGGCGCAGGCGGCGCGGATAGGGGACTGCAGTATTATCCCGGAAACGATTATGTGGATCTTATCGGCATAACCGCCTATCCGGGCGGTGCTACGGGAGCGGATTCCATTGATAACTATCTTAAGGAAAACAGCTTTGACGGGTATTATCAGTTGGGCAAGCTGTTCGGATTTTCGGAAATCGGTATTCATGAGGCGAACAACGAAAAGGGCGACTGGGCGCATATACTCAACGCGCTTAAGAACATTTTGCCATCTGTTACGTTCGCTAATATCTGGTCGGAGCTGCAAGGAGTCTTGACAGACACCAATACAGGCGCCGAAAAGTTTTTAAAAAGCTCATTTACGGTTAAGCTCGGCGATTTGCCGAATAATTTAAGGTCCGAGAGCGGATATTCTGCTTCGGGGGTTGCGGCGGCGTTTTCCTCCTTGGGCTACGGCGGAGATATTCAGATGCTCCCCGAGGGCGACTTTACTGCCGCTAAGCTGAAAAGCGCGGGAATCGATGTTAACGGATTTTCCTCAATCAGACTTGACGCGGGCTACGGTATAGATTTTTATGCTGAGGATAATTTCAGCGGAAAAGCGTATACCCTTGTTTCGGATACACAGAATTTAAGCAGTATAGGAATAAAGCCCTCGCAGATTAAATCTATGAGGGTAAAAAAGGTAAATATTGAAAATGCTTCCCTTAAAAAGGCTGTAATTTCAAGCGATCTTAATTCCGAGCCTGAATATATAAACGACGGAACGGTTGAGTTTTGGGAGACCTTTAACGGCAATCCCTGTTGGGTTGTGATAGATTTAAAAAGCGTCTATCTTATAAACCGCTGGGAGGTACAGAACATAGGTGCCTACGGCGAGGGCGCGGAGGGTAATGCGAGCGACTACCGTTTGCAGTATAGTATTGACGGCAAAAAATGGCGCGACGCGGATGTGGTGTTCGGAAATACATCAAACGTTACCTCTCAGAAAATCGAGCAGATAACCGCTCAGTATGTACGTCTTTATGTCACCCGCGCTAACCGCACAAGCTTTGAATCAGAGCGTGACCGCTGTACTGTCTGCGAATTTACGGTATACGGCTTAAAGCTCGGAGAGGGCATAAAAACCGACTGGACGCTTATGGATTTATCGTCAAAGAGTGAAAGTGTTTCATCCGACGTAATACAAAACACGGCTTCTTTGTCGGATACCACCTCGGAAGATGATTCGTCTTCGGAGGACACGGCATCTGAAACCGCTTCGGAGCCGACAGACACTACAGATAAGAAAACCGCTGACAAAAAGAGCGGAAACGTAGTTTTTTGGCTTGTTGTCGGGCTTTCGGCAGCAGTTGTTATTGGAGCTTTGACAACGGTTATCATTTTAAAACGCAGAAAGCATTAAATTATTAACGGCTGCAAGCTGTAAGAAGTCGGGGCGGCGGGGAAGTGCCGCTCCGACGGCAGCCATAAGAAAATTCGGGAGGAAGCATAATGAGAAAGAACGGCAGACGTAAATGGCAAAGGCTGGCTGTCTGTTTGGCGTGCTGTGTGCTTACGGCGGTATCTCTGCCCGTGACGGCGGCGGAGAACACGGCGGCGGGTGCGGAAACGGAAAACCTTGTGTTTGAAACCAAGAAGGATTCTTATTTCGGATACTACATGACCTACGCCGACGAAATCAGAAGCTCCTCCGAGATAGTATTAAGCGGAGAAAGCGCGGAGAATATAAGCGGGCGCTTAAAAAGCGAGGACGGATACAGCGGAATCGCGGTGGGCGAAAAGGATTTTGAGGCTAAGTGGCGCTTTACGGTAACGGAAAGCGGTCTTTACTGCCTTTGTATGGATTATTACGCTCTCGCGGGCAAATCCAACGAGCTGACCTTTTCTTTAACGTTTAACGGCAAAAGCCCGTATACCGAGGCAAAGAGCTTCACTGTACCCCGCGCTTGGGCAGACGAGCGCGAGGGGGACGAATTTCAAAAGGATACACTCGGAAGCGACCGTCTGCCTACCCAAAAGGAAATCTTTCACCCACAGCAGAAATGGATAACAAATATTCAGGGAATGTATGAGGAGCCGTATTTCTTCTATCTTCCGGCGGGAGAACACACGCTGGGAATATCCTCGGCGGACGATGAATTTATCATAGGAGAGCTTATTTTAGGAATACCGGCGGAGACGGTATCCTATGAGGAATATTTAAAGGCAAACGCGGATAAAAGCGATAACACAGACGAAGAGACAATTATGATAGAGGCGGCGCTGACTAAGGAAAAAAGCTCTTCGGATCTGTACCCGTTAAGCGACCGCACAAACCCCGCTACAAAGCCCAACAGCGCGGGCAAAACCCTGCTTAACACGGTGGGCGGCAGTAACTGGTGCTACACCGGCGACAGTATAAGCTGGAGTTTTAACGCGCCGAAGGACGGCTGGTACAGCATATATATGCGGCAACGGCAGAATATCAATCAGGGACTTAACAGCTACCGCACCCTGCTTATCGATGATGAAATTCCCTTTAAGGAGGCGGAAAACCTCTGCTTCGAGTATGAAATGAAGTGGCAGGTAAAGGCGCTCGGAGAGGATAATCCGTATAAGTTTTATTTAAGCGTGGGGGAGCATACCTTAACGCTTACCTGCTCGGCAGGACCTATGGCAGAGCCATTAAGAGAACTTAACCAGGCGATACTAGATTTAAACTCTGTTTACAGAAAAATAATAATGGTCACGGGAACCTCGCCCGACGTATACAGGGACTATAACCTTGATACAACCGTTGCTGGACTTATCCCGGGACTTAAGGATTTAAGCGAACGCCTTGTGGGCATAGCGGATAAAATAGAGGGAATAGTAGGTACAAGGCAGTCGCAGGTATCGGTGCTGGACGAGATGGCGGATATGCTTTCAAGTATGGCAAAGACACCCTACACCATTCCTACACGACTTACTAACTATAAAAGTAAGGTAGAGAGCATCGGTTCGCTGCTTTTGAGTATGACGCAGCAGCCGTTAACGATAGATTATATAGAATTAGTCCCCGAAATGGGTACGGCAAGCAGCGGTAAGGCGGTTTTTTTTGAAAGGCTAACCTTCAGCGCGGCAACGCTTGCGTCCTCCTTTATCGACGATTACAGCGTATTAAACACGGTTGAGGAGGGGAAAACGCCCGTTGAAATCTGGGTTTCAAGCGGACGTGACCAGGTTAAAATAATAAGTCAGATAGTAAACGATTTCTTTGTGACAAAAACGGGAATACCCGTTAAGTTGAGCATAGTAGATACAAGCACGACCCTTGTTGAAGCGACCCTTGCGGGCAAAGGACCGGATGTGGCGTTGCTTGTTCCGCAGGATACGCCCGTCAATCTTGCCTCCCGTGACGCACTGGTGGATTTAAGCAAATTTGATTTGGGCGAATTGAAAAATGAGATATACGATCAGAGCTTTGAGCCCTTCAGGTATAACGGCGGACTCTACGCCCTGCCCGAAAGTCAGACCTTCCATATGCTTTTCTACCGAACGGATATTTTTGAACAGCTGGGGCTTTCCGTGCCTGAAACCTGGGACGACTTTTACGAGGTAATGAACATATTGAGATTTAATAATCTTGAAGTGGGAATACCCGAGGTAAATACCCTTAACAGGGGCGTTTCACTCGCAATAAATCTGTTTGAGACCCTGCTTTACCAGAACGGAGCAACCCTGTTTAACAAGAACCTTACCGCTACCGCGCTTGACACCGAAATTGCATACAGTATGTTTGAGCGCTGTACCGAGCTTTACACAGATTACGGTCTTGATCAGGAATTTAATTTCTTCAACCGCTTCAGGTCGGGCGAAATGGCTATGGCGATTGAAGCCTACAGCGCGTATAACCAGCTTACCGCCGCAGCACCGGAGCTTAACGGGCTGTGGAGCTTCGCACCCATACCCGGAACGGTAGATAAGGACGGGAATTTAAACCGCTCGGCAGTAGGAACGGTTACGGGTTGTATAATGCTTAAGAGCGCCGAGAAGAAGGGTATAGAAAACGAGGCGTGGGAGTTTATCTCTTGGTGGGTAAGCGGAGAGACACAAGCCTATTACGCAAATATGCTTGAATCGGTGTTAGGCGTACTCGGTCGGTATACCCCCGCTAATCACGAGGCATTCCGTCAGATGCGCTGGACGTCCGACGAGGCGGCGCTTATAGATAAGCAGTGGGAGTCTGTGGTGTTAATACCCGAAATACCGGGCGGCTACTATGTTAACCGTTCCCTTACAAGCGCCCTTCGAAGCGCGATTTCACAGAACAGCTCACCCAGACGCGAACTTGCGCTTTACAACCGAGATATAAACAATGAGATAACCCGAAAACGTAAGGAATTCGGGCTGTCGTATGAAGGAGAAGAGAAATGAAAAGGCGAGCTTCGGTAAAAAATACATACAGCCTTAAAAGCCGCATATATCAAAACAGGGTATACTATTTAATGCTCCTTCCTTTTATGCTGCTGTTCATTATGTTCACAATACTGCCCGTGCTTTCCTCTGTGGTGTTAAGCTTTACCTCCTTCGATATGTTTCATATGCCGAAGTTTGCGGGAGCAGAGAATTATATAAGGATGTTTTTAGAAGACGATATATTCATAAAGGCGCTTAAAAACACCCTTTTGTTCGCGGTTATAACGGGACCTGTGGGGTATATATTAAGCTTTGTTGTTGCGTGGCTTATAAACGAGCTGCCGCGGTCGGTAAGAAGCTTTATAACCCTTATAATGTACGCGCCGTCCCTTGCGGGAAATGTGTTTTACATATGGACATTTATTTTCGCCGGCGACTCGAAGGGACTTATAAACACAGTTCTTATCCAAAGCGGAATAATAAGCGACCCTATAAAATGGCTGACCGATACAAAGTACAGCTTTGGCGTAGTGCTTGTAGTGGTAATCTGGATGAGCCTCGGCGCGGGTTTTCTTTCCTTTGTGGCGGGCTTCCAGTCGCTTGACCGCTCGTATTTTGAGGCGGCGGCGATAGACGGGGTAAGAAACCGCTTTCAGGAGATGTATTACATAACCTTCCCGCAGATGGCGCCGCAATTACTGTTCGGCGCGGTAATGTCAATTTCGCAGGCATTCGCGGTGGGTAATCAGTGTACGGCGCTTACGGGCTTCCCGAGTACTAATTATTCGACCCACACGCTCCTGCTACATATGTTGGATTACGGTAAAACCCGTTTTGAAATGGGCTATGCCTCGGCTATCGCGGTGGTGCTGTTCCTTATAATGATGCTTTCGTGGCTTGGAATAAACAAGCTGCTTAAACACTACTCCACCGAATGACAGATAAGAAAGGAAGCCGAAAATGAGTATATCCGGTACAATAAAAAATATATATAACGAGCGAAAGGCGCGCAAAAGAGTGCGGCTTTCCCGCTCGGCGGGCGGAACCTTTTTAATCTTCCTGTTTCTGTTTTTGGTAGGGTGCTTTATGGCTCTGCCGCTTGTGTATACCACGGTACAGGCTTTTAAGCCCATAAATGAGATATACGCCTACCCGCCTAAATTCTTTGTAAGGGAGCCTACCTTTGATAACTTTTATCAGGTGTATGAGCTGGCTAACAACCTGTGGGTACCCTTTTCACGGTATATCTTAAACAGCGTTTTTATCTCGGTTGCGGGAACGCTGCTTTATGTGGTTATAGCATCTCTTGCGGCGTTTCCGTTAGCAAAGATAAAATTCCCCGGCAAGACCCTCTTTTCACTGCTTATAGTGCTTATGATACTCTTCCGCACCGAGGTCACCGACGTGCCGAGGTATGTAATAATAGCAAAGCTCGGGATAGTCAACACCTACTGGGCGATACTTCTGCCCGCGCTTTCGGGCTCGTTCGGAGTGTTTCTTATGAAGCAGTTTATAGTCTCGTCTATACCCGATTCCATATTAGAGGCGGGACGGCTTGACGGCGCGAGCGAGGGAATGATATTCAGAAAGATAGTAATTCCCTGCGTGCGGCCCGCATGGCTTACCCTTGTAATATTCACATTTCAAAGCCTTTGGAACACAACGGGAACCAACTACATATACAGCGAAAATTTAAAAATGCTGCCGAGCGTGCTTTCTACCATAGCGGCGGGCGGAATAGCGCGTGCGGGCGCGGCGTCGGCGGTCAGCCTTATACTTATGATACCGCCTATTGTAATCTTTATTATTTCACAAAGCTCGGTAATGGAGACTATGTCCCAGTCGGGACTTAAATAAATCGTGGGAGAGTGTGTTATGCTTAATAAAAGAATTATTAGTTTCGCCGCGCTTTCCCTGTGCATTACGCTGTTGTTTTCCTGTCTTTTAACCGCGTCGGCAAAGCCCGAGTCGGATACGCCCTACATAGGGTACGAGTATAACTCAAACGGCAAATCGGTCGCGGCGCCTGCGGGATATTATTATTCGGGCAGGATAGACGGCGGGGATATGAGGCTTTCCGCTCCGCTTAAATCGCCGACCGATATGTATTTCGGAAACGACGGGCTTATATACCTGCTTGACAGCGGAAATTCACGCGTTATAGTTCTCAATAAGGAATGGAAAACCGTCCGCGTAGTGGAAAATATAACCGACGAATCGGGCGAGAGATACGATTTCACCGACGCCTGCGGCGTTACAGCCGACAAATCGGGCGGAATATACATAGCCGACACACAGCACCAAAGGGTGCTTGTGCTTACCGCTGACGGAAAGCTTAAAACGGTGCTTTATAAGCCCGAGACCTCAATTTTGCAGGAGGACGTTTCCTGCAACTTTATCAAGGTCTTAACCGACGAGCAAGGAAGAATTTACGCCCTTGCAGACGATGTTAATATAGGAGCTATGGTCTATCTGCCCGACGGTAGCTTTCACACCTTTTACGGGAGCAACCCCGTAACCAAAACAGCCGACGTAATAAAGAAATACCTTTTAAGGCGCTTTATGTCAGAAAAACAGCTGAAGGGGTCATTGCAGTACACCGCGGTAAACTTTTCAAACTTTGATACGGCGGGCGGGGAGTTTATCTACACCGTCACAAAGGATCAAAGCACAACCGAGCTTACCTCGGGAATGGTAAGAAAGCTTAATGTCGCGGGTACGGATATCCTTAATCAGGGAGAAGCAATAGACTTCGGAGATATTGAGTACAGCATGACCAAGCGTGTTGAAACCGGAACCACCAAGTTTATAGACATAGACGTTGACAGCGAGGGCTTTATGTTCCTCTTGGACGAGACGAGGGGCAGGGTGTTCGTCTACTCCCAGCAGGACGGAATGATGCTCACCACCTTTGGCGGCAGCGGCACGCAGGATGGAATGTTCGGCAACCCCTCTGCGCTTGAAACGGCGGACGGAACAGTATATGTATTGGATAAGGAAAACGCCTGCGTGTATTCCTTTGAGCCTACCGAATATATGAAAACCTACCGCAGCGGGGTTATAAAGCTTGAATCGGGCGATTATAACGGCGCGGAGGAGGTCTTCAATGAGATACTGGCATATAACACCAACAACGAGACGGCGTATTACGGCATAGGCAAATGCCTTGACGCTAAGGGCGACTACAAGGGCGCTATGGATAATTTCAAAAAGGCGTATAACAACACAGAGTACTCAAAAAGCTTTGAGCAGTACCGAAAGATATTTATACGCGAGCATTTCACGGCGATTATTTTAGTCGTGCTTGTGCTGACGGTGGGCATAGTCTTTGGGCTTATAAGGCTTAAAAGGGCAATGGTCGCAAAGGAGGGCAGTGCCTATAACGGCTGGGAAACCAAGCGACTTTTCCCGTTCTATACCGCAAGACATCCCGCCGACGGATTTGCCCAGTTCAGGGATAGAAACATTATGTCCTACGGCGTGGCGGCGGTACTTCTTGTAATATGGTTTTTGCTTTCGGTTACGGATTATTTTTACACGGGCTTTCCCTTTAACACCAACAGGGCGGAAAATTACCGCCTTATCTACACGGTTTTGCAGACGGTGGGCGTGTTCTTACTATTTGTAGCGGCGAATTACGCCATATGTACTCTCCTTGAGGGCAAGGGCAAATTCAAGGAAATCTTCTGCGCGGTCGCCTACTGCCTGCTGCCTATGCTTATCTGCAAGGCGATAGGAATAATAATGTCGCAGTTTATGGCGGAGAACGAGGGCACATTTATAAGTATAGTTGTATGGGTGGGGATACTCTGGAGCGCGGCGCTGTTGTTTATAGCGCTGAGCACCGTGCATCAGTACTCCTTCGGCAAAACCGTTGCAAGCATTATACTTACCCTGTTCGGAATGTGCGTAATTTTATTCCTTATAATACTGTTTTACAGTCTATTGTCCCAGTTTATGACCTTCTTACAGTCCTTAGTGACGGAAATTTCGCTTAGATGACGGAAAGGATTTTCGATGAACAGCATAGATGAAATTATTAAGAATTTGACCTTTGAGGAAAAGGCAGAGCTACTTACAGGCGCGGGCGCACTATGCACAGCGGCGATAGAAAGACTCGGCATACCGTCCCTTAATATGTCGGACGGCCCTCACGGAATAAGGCGGTTAATAGGACACCCGCACTATCCGCAGGAGTGTAATATTGAGGGCGGAGACACCTGTATGCCTACAGCCTCGGCGGTGGGTGCCTCCTGGAGCAGAGAGACAGCCTTTAAGGCGGGCGAAACGATTGCAAAGGACTGCATAAAAGAGGATATACAGGTGCTGTTGGCACCCGCCGTTAATATGAAACGCACGCCTCACTGCGGCAGGAATTTTGAATATTATTCCGAGGATCCGTATCTTTCGGGAATACTGGCGGCAGAATTTATCAACGGCGTGGAGAGCAAGGGGATAGGCACTTCCCTTAAGCATTACGCAGCTAACAATCAGGAGATAAGGCGGGGAACAATTAACGCCGAGATAGACGAGCGAACCCTTATGGAGTATTATCTTAGGGTCTTTGAAATTGTACTCGAAAATTCAAGACCTGCCAGCGTGATGTGTGCCTACAACAAGCTTAACGGCATTTGGTGCTCCGAAAACCGTTATCTGCTTACCGAGCTTTTAAAGGAAAAGTGGGGCTACGACGGGCTTGTGGTTTCGGACTGGGGCGCGGTGCATAATATTTCAAGAGCCTTAAAGGCGGGGCTTGACCTGCAGATGCCAAGGGACGAAAACATAGCAAGTAAGCTTAAGGACGGCATAGAAAAGGGAATAATAACCGAGGAGGACTTGAACCGCCCCCTCCGCGCCGTTTTAAGCTTTATAAAAAAGTATTCAAAAAAGCAGGAGCTGCCCGAATACAGCAGGGAGGAACAGCATAATGCAGCGTATAACGCGTCATGTGAGACCATAACTCTTTTAAGAAATGAAAACGGCATATTGCCGTTAAATAAGGAAAAATACAAGAAAATCGCGGTCTTCGGCCGTTGTGCCGACGAGCCGCTGTTTATGGGCGGCGGGTCGTCAAAGGTGACCGTGGATAAGGAAAGCGTTGACAGCCCGCTTAAATACATAAAGGAAAACGCCGACGGTATTGAGGTGGATTACATTCCCGTATTTGAGGACGGCTTTAACGACGAGGGCGTTTTATACAATATGCGTTACGCGGGAACCGATTACGACTGCGCGGTGCTGTTTGTGGGAGATAATTACGGCGCAGACTGCGAGACCGAGAGCTTTGACAGGGACAGCATAAAGCTGCCTAACTATGTTAACGCGGTAATAGAGCTTGCGGTAAGAACTTTCCCTAAGCTTGTGCTGGTGCTTCAAAGCGGAAGCGCGTTAATACCCTACCGATGGGAGAACGCTCCCTGCGTTGTGCAGATGTGGTATTCGGGCGAGGCGGCAGGCAGGGCGATAGCCGACATTCTGTTCGGCAGGGTAAACCCGTCAGGCAAGCTGTCCGAGACCTTCCCCTTAAAGGAGCGGGATGGGCTTTGCTACCCCGGCGACGAGGTAAAGTGCGAGTATACCGAAAAGCTTAATGTGGGCTACAGGTATTACGACGCCCACCCCGAGGAGGTCTGGTTCCCCTTCGGTCACGGACTGTCGTATACAAGCTTTGATTATTCCGACCTTGTTTTAAGCGAGGAAAAAATCACGTCGGATACTTTTAAGCTTAAGGTAAGCTTTAAGCTTAAAAATATCGGTGAAATCGCGGGCAAAGAGGCGGTACAGCTGTATATCGCTCCCTTGGATTCGATAGTTGCAAGACCCATAAAGGAACTTCGCGCTTTTGAAAAAATAGAGCTTAAAGCGGGCGAGGAAAAGCAAATAGAATTTACCATTAATGACAGGGATTTTGCCTATTACAACACCTGTCTGCACGATTGGCACGTGGAATCGGGAGTATACGGTATTTTAATAGGTGCTTCGAGCGCGGATATACGGCTTAAAAAATCGGTTTCGGTTTTGTACGACGGGGATTACACTAAGGACAGGTTCGACGGCTCAATGGTATTATGACGCTTCTGCGGTGCACCGCAGAGGACGGAAGATATTTCGGTAGGTGGATTATGAGAAACGAAAAAAAGAATTTACGGCGCATTTCGGCGGGACTTGCGGCGGCGTTAATGCTTACCTTCAGCCCTTCAGGCGGCTTTTCACAGATAAAGGCGGAGGGCGTACCGCCCCAGATAGGTATAACGGAGGAAACCGACGCGGAATATCTGACCGATTATACCCTTGTTACCGAGAACGGGGAGCTTGCAATGTACGCAGACCTTGTAAAGGGACACATAGTCCTTGAAAACAGGAAAAGCGGAGCGTTCTGGTACAGCGTACCCAATGATTTTCAAACCGACAGCATAACCACAGGCGAAAAGCGCACAGATATATTTTCCGAGCTTGTCGTCGGATATATTAAAAAATCGAGCGAGAACGGGGCTGTGGACACGGTTACGGTAAACAGCCACACCGACTGCGTAAGAAACGAAACGGTAGAGGTTAAAGAAAAAAAGAAGGGAATCCGCGCGGAGTATACCTTTACGAGCATTAACACCGTGATTCCCGTGGAGTATACCCTGACCGACAAGGGCTTAGATGTCTCAATACCTCTTGATGAGATAAAGACAGATGATGAGTTTATACTTGTAAATATTGCGTTGTTGCCCTATTTCGGGGCGGGAAACAGCACTGACGAGGGGTATCTGCTTATCCCTGACGGCTGCGGAGCGCTTATCAACTTCAACAACGGCGTAAACACGGTTTCGGGGTATCAGTCGTATGTTTACGGCGAGGAGCCGTCTAAGGATATAAACAGCAAAAAGAGCAATACAGCGGCAGTGCGTATGCCCGTTTACGGGATACAGAAAAACGGCGAGGCGCTGTTTGCGGTAATAACTGAGGGAGACGCTATGGCGTCGATAAACGCGAAAAACGGCAACTCAGAGATGGGCTACAATTCTGTCTGGTCGCAGGCTGAGCTTTCGGTTTTAAGCCGGACAATGCTTTATGAGGACAGCTGGCAGAACCGCACCACGATTTCAAAGGCGGCTACCTCTTCGAGAAGTGTAGAAAGGTATACCGTGCGTTACACTTGTCTTAGCGGGGAAAACTCGAGTTACACGGGAATGGCAAGCGCCTACCGCGACTACTTAGTAAACGAAAAGGGCTTAACTGCGGCGAAGTCTGAGGGCGGAGCGCTGGCGCTTTCGCTCTACGGCGCGGCGGATAAGCAGGCGTATTTTATAGGTATCCCATACACCAAAACGCTCGCCCTTACAAGCTTTAAGGAGGCGCGGGAAATGCTTGCCGCCTTAAAGGAAAAGGGTGTTGACAAAACGGCGGTGCAGTATTTCGGGGCGTTCGGCACGGTGCTTAACGGAAAGCTGCAAAGCGGCGCGTCGCCTTTAAGAAAATTAGGCGGCAAAAGCGGTTTTGAGGAGCTGAATAAGTACATAGAGGAAAACGGCGGCGAGTTATATCCCGAGCTTGATTATGTAAGGTTCAGGAAGGGCGGAAACGGCTATACAAGGAACGGCAGCGCCTCCAAAAACGCCTTTGGCTACACTGCAAAGCAGTATGAATATCTGCGCTCTATATATGTCCGAGACGAATCGCTTGACGAGTATCTGCTGTTATCTCCCAAAAAGCTTACAGGGCTTGCGGAAAAGATTTTAAAAAAATATAACTCGCTTAGTACTAAGGGGGCTTCAATGTCTGCGGCGGGACAGCTTTGCTATTCGGATTTTGACGGCAAAAACGGGGTATACCGTTCAGATATGGCGGGAATTTACGAGGGCATCTTCAAAAAATACAGCGATTCGGGCATAAGTCTTGCCTTTAAGGACGCGAACGCCTACGCTTTCCCGTATGCCGAGCGGATTTACAGCGCGCCCGCCGCCTCCTCGGGCTATTATATGTTCGATAAGGACGTACCCTTTTACCAGATAGTCCTTCACGGTCTTGTGCATTTAACGGGCGAGACTATAACCTCCGCGGCGGACCGCGAGACAGCCTTTTTGTTTGCGGCGGAAACGGGGAGCGAGCTGCTTTTTGACGGCATAGCCAAGGACGCGGCGGTGCTTTCGGGCACGCGGTACGATTATCTTTACAGCACGAGTTTTGATTTGTGGAGCAATACTGCGGCTGATATGTATGCTAAAATTAAGCCGTTGCTTGAAAAGACGGACAAAAGCGTTATTACGTCCCACAGCGAGGCGGGAGACCTTACCGTAACGGTTTACGAAAACGGTACAAGGGTGTATGTGAATTACGGGACTGAAACGGTTGAATATGACGGCGTAAGCGTTCCCGCAAGAGATTTTGCGGTTGTCGGATAATACCGAGGATTGGAGATTAGGTACAGATGAAGAAGATAAGGAAAAATTCGCTGCAGGGGCGCACCAACCGCGCGGGCTGGCTGTTTTGTCTGCCGTTTTTGATAGGCTTCCTGTTTTTTTACCTCCAGCCGATTATTCAGACCGTGCGGTTCAGCTTTTCCGATGTGGAGCTTGACATAGGCGGCTACAACGTAATCTACAAGGGACTTGACAATTACGTCTACGCCTTTCGCGGCGACCAGACATATACGGCGAATTTCATAAAAACGCTTACCTCTCTTGCGTACAGGGTGCCTGTAATAGTGATTTCAAGCCTGTTTTTCGCGGTGCTGTTAAACAGGGAATTTGTGGGCAAGACCTTTATGCGCGCGGTCTTCTTTTTGCCTGTGATAGTAGCGTCGGGCGTGGTGATAAGCATATTGAAGAACGACGTGGTTTCGGGAACAATGCTTTCGGGAAACGCCGCGTCGCTGTCGGACAGCGGCGGCTCGATAATGGGTAGCAGCGGGCTTGAGCAACTGCTTACCAATTCGGGAATGAACTCAAAGATGGTCGCCTTTTTCACAAACATTTCAAACAACCTGTTTGACCTTATGTGGCAGACGGGTATTCAGATGATAATTTTCTTGGCGGGACTTCAGACAATATCTCCGGCACTCTATGAGGCGGCGGACACCGAGGGTGCCTCGGTCTGGGAGAAGTTTTGGATGATAACGCTTCCTATGTTGGTTCCGATGCTGTTAATAAATGTGGTATACACGGTGGTGGACAGCTTTACGAGTATGGATAACTCGATAATGCTGCAAATTAACAGCCAGCTTAACAATCTGCGGTTCGGCGAGGCGTCGGCAATGTCCATACCGTATGTCTTAACGATATTGGTACTGCTTTTATTCGTGCTTCTTATATTCAGCAAAATTTCAAATAAGAAGCAGAAGCTGTAAGGGAGGGGAAACAGAATGAAAAGCAAACTGCTTGCAAGGAG
>CABVAD010000001.1 GCA_902496265.1 uncultured Oscillospiraceae bacterium | reverse complement strand
TCTTTTAAACTCAAGGACGATTGCATACTTATTGTAACCGCGGGAGATGTTAAAATCGACAATTCAAAATACAAAGCACAGTTCGGCGTGAAAGCAATTATGCTCAAATTCGATGAGGTAGCCGAGCTTATAGGCCATAATGTAGGCGGAGTTTGCCCGTTTGCGGTAAACGACGGAGTAAAGGTCTATCTGGATGAATCGCTGAAGCGATTTGAAACGGTATTTCCGGCCTGCGGCAGTTCAAACAGCGCAATTGAGCTCACGATAGCTGAGCTTGAAAAGTATTCCGGATTTATTGCTTGGGTAGATGTTTGCAAGCCAAAGAACTCATAATATTTGCGCTCTTTTCTCTTACTGCCGTTTAATATGTATCATTCCTTCAAAACCGTTCCCCCATGGTCTCGGCAAGCTCCTTTACGAGGGTGTGCTCGCCTATAATATGGTCAAGGGATTTATAAAAGCTTTGCGGCATATCGGTCGGCGCGCCCGCCGCGTACACTCCACCGCCGCCTGCCTTAATAAGCATTAAAAAGCGGAGAAATTCAGAATTAAGCGAGCAGAACACGCAGAAAACCTTTTGAAGCTCCGCACTTGTCGGCGGCTTTTTGAGACTGCCGAGACTGAAGCAGACCGAATTAAAGCGGTTTGTAATTTCGGTCAGGTACTCCCTTGTGCGAAGCGAGGCGGAGCGGTAAAACCTCTCGTTGCCCATCATAAGCGAGGGGTGCATTGCGCCTATTACGCTCCAAAAATACATCTGATTGTATATGCATACGAGCGGATAGCTTCCCATCGGCGAAAAACGCATCGTAATCAGCCCCCGTGTTTCGTTAGGGACTCCGAAAATTGCGTTTATGTACCTCTGCTCGTAAATGTAGTGAAAAATTGTCTGCTGTAGGTAGGGATAGCCGCCGAAGCCCTCAAACTTCATTCTTTCAAGCAAATTTATGAGTCTTCGGTTTTCAGCGAACATAAGCTGGGGCTTTACCGGCAGTCTGCAAGCGTCCTTTCCGCCGTAGAGGGCGCTCGCTTTTTTAAAGCTTTTAAGCAGGGATTCAAGCTCTTCCGAAAAATAAGGCTGCATTACAGCGGCGGTCGGACCCTTAAGCTTTAGAAGGGTTTCGATATGTCCCACGGTGTTCCGCGCCCAAAATTCTATCGCCTTCCTCATATCCGCGGGCAGGCTTACGTCCTTACAGTTTATATAATTCATATTTTCCCACACTCCTGTTCTTTTAATATTTTATTCAGGTCGGTCTTTAATTATTTATTAAAAAAGCTTTATTCGGCGCGGCGGAAATTTATTAAATAAAATCTTGACAAAGAGGCAAGATAACGATATAATAGTCTTTGTGACGATAGAGGTGGAAGTATGATTATTGATTTAAAGCGAATTTTTGTCAATGAAAATTCTTCTTTACCGATTGAGTATTCGTTGGATATGAGCAAGGTTGATTTTTCGGGCGATTATCCGCTCAAAAAGCCCGCGGAAATCAAGGGCTCGGTTACCAACAAAGCAAGCCTTGTGGAGCTTGACGCTGTTATTACTTATGTGTTCGAGGCTCCGTGCGACCGTTGCGGCGCTTACACCGCGAAAAAGCATACCCTGCATATACAAAAATCATTAGCCCCGTCTATCGAGGGGGAGGAAAGCGAAAGTATCCTGCTTACTCCCGATATGAAGCTCGACCTTAACGAGCTGGTTTATTCCGAGGTTATCGTAAGTCTTCCTATGAAGCATTTGTGCAAGGACGACTGCAAGGGAATATGCGTAAAATGCGGCAAAAATCTCAATGAGGGCAGGTGCGACTGTCCCGAGAAAGAGATTGATCCGAGGCTTTCGGCGCTCGCCGAGCTGTTAAATAACTAAAATCACATTTTTATTATTTTAAGGAGGTGCTGAAAATGGCAGTACCAAAGAGAAAAACCTCTAAAGCAAGACGTGACAAGAGAAGAAACAACCTTTGGAAGCTTACCGCTCCGACACTCGTAAGATGCTCTAACTGCGGTGAATATAAGCGTCCGCACAGACTTTGCTCTGCCTGCGGCCATTACGATGGACGCGAGGTAGTAAAGGTCGGCGAATAATTTTGCCGAACGGTCTTCGTAAAAAGGGGCAGAGGGGGAAGGTTTCCTCCTCTGCTTTTTTAGACGCCAGACGCTAGACTATTTTTAAATTTATCTCTGTTGTAAAAAGGGGTGAAAATATGTCGGTAATAATAAAATCTGTGGAAAAAGGCAGTCCCGCCTACAAAGCGGGAATAAGATGCGGAGATACGCTTATATCCATTGACGGCAATGAGATTGTTGATGTCCTCGACTACCGTTTTTATCAGGATAATGAGCGCCTGACCGTAGAATTTATCGATTCCTCCGGAAAAACAAGAACCGCTAAGATTAAAAAGGACGAGTACGAGGAATTGGGTCTCCTGTTTGAGACCTATCTGATGGATAAAAAGCACTCCTGCCGCAACAAATGCGTTTTCTGCTTTATCGACCAGTTACCTAAGGGTCTTCGGGAGAGTCTTTATTTTAAGGACGACGATTCCCGCCTTTCCTTCCTTTTCGGAAATTATATCACGCTTACCAACATCACCGAGCACGAGGTTGAGCGCATTATTAAAATGCACATAAGTCCTATAAATATTTCGGTGCATACCACTAACCCTGAGCTCAGGGTTAAAATGATGGCGAACAAAAACGCGGGCAAGGTTCTTGAAATAATAGAGCGCTTTAACAGCGCGGGGATAAAGCTTAACTGCCAGCTGGTGCTCTGCCCCGGATATAACGACGGCGCGGAGCTTGAAAGAACGCTTAATGATTTAAGTCGGCTTGAAAACGCCGAGTGTATCGCCGCGGTACCCGTCGGGCTTACCGCCTACCGCGAGGGACTCGCGCAGATTGAGCCGTTTAACAAGCAAACGGCGGGCGCGGTGCTTGACATTATCGATAAATACGGGGATATCTGCCTCCGCCAATACGGTCAGCGCAGGATTTACGGCGCGGACGAGTTTTATCTCTTAGCCGAGCGGGAAATCCCCGAAGCCGACTATTACGGCGACTTTTTACAGCTTGAAAACGGTGTGGGACTTTGGTCGCTTTTGCGTAGCGAGGCTTTACAGGCGCTTGAAGAATGTGAATATACTTCCAAAGAAGAACGCAGGGTCTCGCTCGCAAGCGGCGAGGCGGCGTATCCGCTTATCAAAATGATAGCCGACAAATGTGCTGAAAAAAATCCGCTTTTAAGCCCACGGGTTTTCGCGGTTAAAAATAACTTTTTCGGCGGCAAAATCAATGTTTCGGGACTGGTTACGGCGACCGATATTGAGGAACAGCTGAAGGGTGAAAATTTAGGCGAAGAGCTGTTAATTCCCTCGGTTATGCTTCGCGCCGAGGGGGATATGTTCCTCGACAGCGTAACGTTAGACGAGCTGTCAAAGCGTTTGGGAGTTAAAATAACCCCCGTTAATAACGACGGCTATGAGCTTGTGGACGCGATTTTGGGAATAAATAAGTAAAAGGGGGCGCGCCTTATGGCAAAACCTGTTGTCGCGGTTGTCGGCAGACCGAATGTCGGCAAATCGACTCTTTTCAATAAAATAATCGGTAAACGTCTTTCCATTGTGGACGATACCCCGGGCGTTACGCGCGACCGTATCTACGGCGACGGCGAGTGGCTCGGTAAAAGGTTTATGCTGGTGGACACGGGCGGTATTGAGCCCGATAACGGCGACGTTATACTGTCGGGTATGCGGGCGCAGGCTCAGCTTGCTATAGACACCGCCTCGGTTATAATTTTTGTGACCGATATAAAATCGGGAGTTACCGCTTCCGATATGGAGGTGGCGGCGCTCCTGCAAAAAAGCGGCAAGCCGGTTGTGCTGTGCGTCAACAAGTGCGACGGTATAGGCGAGCTTCCGCCCGAGTTTTACGAGTTTTACAATTTAGGCATAGGCGAGCCTATCGCGGTTTCCTCGGTTCACGGCCACGGCACGGGCGACCTATTAGACGAGGTGATAAAAAATATCCCCGAGTCCGAGTTTGAGGACGGCGAGGAGGATATTATCAACGTCGCGGTTATAGGCAAGCCCAACGCGGGCAAATCCTCACTTATCAATCAGATAGCGGGAGAGGAACGCTCGATTGTATCTGACGTCGCGGGAACTACGCGGGACGCTATTGATACGCGGGTTGAGCGAGACGGCGTTAAGTACAATTTTATCGATACTGCGGGGCTTAGGCGCAAAAGCCGCGTCGAGGACAAAATCGAAAAATACAGCGTGCTGAGGGCTAAAATGGCGGTCGAACGCGCCGACGTCTGCGTTATAATGATAGACGGCATCGAGGGCTTTACCGAGCAGGATTCAAAGGTCGCGGGACTTGCGGTCGAGCAGGGCAAGGCGTGTATTATCGCCGTAAACAAGTGGGACGCGGTCGACAAGGACGGCAAAACCATGGACAGCACAAGAAAAAGCCTTATGAAGGACTTTTCCTTTATGCCCTATGCGCCGATAATCTTTATTTCCGCAAAAACGGGACAGAGAATAGACCGCCTTTTCGAGCTTATAAAATATGTAAACGAGCAGAACACAATGCGGATATCAACGGGAATGCTAAACGATATTTTAGCCGACGCGACCGCGCGTGTTCAGCCGCCGACCGATAAAGGAAAAAGGCTTAAAATTTACTATATGACCCAGGCCTCTACAAAACCGCCTACATTCGTTTGCTTCTGCAACAAGGCGGAGCTGTTCCATTTTTCCTATCAGCGTTATCTTGAAAATCAGATTCGCTCAACCTTCGGGCTTGAGGGTACGCCGGTACGTTTCGTAATTCGTGAAAGGGGAGACAAATGATGTATTTCGGTGTAATAGCGGCGGTTATTATCGCCTATCTTTTGGGAAGTATCAATTTCGCGGTGATTTTTGCGAATATTTTTCTTAAAAAGGACGTCAGAGAGCTTGGGAGCGGAAACGCGGGTACGACTAACGTTATGCGTACCGCGGGCTTTTTGCCGGGGGCGCTGACCTTTATCTGCGATGTGCTTAAGGGCTTTGCCGCCTGTTTTATAGGTAAAATGCTTTTTATTCACGCTTTTCCCGATACCATACCCTGGATTTATGTAGCTTATATGTGCGGGGTCGCCTGTATGTTGGGCCACGTTTTCCCGATTTTCTTCCGCTTTAAGGGCGGCAAGGGGGTCGCCACAAGCGTGGGAATATTTGCGGTGTGCTGTCCGATCGCGATTATTATAGGGCTTACCGTCTTCGCGGTTATGACCCTTATCACTAGGGTTGTCTCGCTAAGCTCGCTTGTCGCAACGGTTACGGTTATTTCGCTTTCGTTAGTTTTTTATAATTCCGAGGCCAACATAGCTCTGCCCGCTGTTTTAAGCATTTCAATGGGCGTGACAGTATTTTTGAAACACAAGGATAACATAAAGAGGTTGGTTAAGGGCGAGGAGAAGAAAATAACTGTACGGAGGAAAAAGTAATGGCTAAAATTACGGTTCTGGGCGCAGGCGGTTGGGGAATGGCGCTGGCGCTTTCCGCCTTCGGCGGCGGGAACGAGGTTGCTATATGGTCGCCCTTCCCTGAAGAGGTCGAACAGCTTTCAAAAAACCGCGGCAATGAGCGGCTTTTAAGCGGGATAAGACTTCCCGAGGAAATAGGCATCACGACAGATTTATCGGTTGTTAAGGGCTCGGCGATTACAATTATCGCAACCCCCTCGGTCGCGGTAAGGCAGACGGCAAAAAGGCTTTCGGCTATGGAGGATTTCGGGATAGTCGTAAATGTTGCCAAGGGCTTTGAAAAGGGCTCGCTCAGGCGGCTTTCGGAGGTAATAGCCGAGGAGCTTCCCTTAGCAAAGGTTGCTGTGCTTTCGGGTCCCTCCCACGCCGAGGAGGTCGCCCGCGGAATACCCACCTCTGTCGTTGTCGCCTCCGACTCTGCCATTACCGCGCAGATTGTTCAGAGCATAATGTCGGGCGATAATTTAAGGATATACACCTCCGACGACCTTATAGGCGTTGAATTAGGCGGTGCGCTTAAAAATGTTATAGCGATAGCCGCGGGCTTTTGCGACGGCTTAGGACTCGGCGATAACACCAAAGCCGCCCTTATAACAAGAGGTCTTGCGGAGATGGCGCGCTTAGGCGTTTGCATGGGCGCAAAGGAATACACCTTTTCGGGGCTTGCGGGAATAGGCGACCTTGTCGTGACCTGCACCTCACAGCACAGCCGTAATCACCGCTTCGGTGAAAAGGTCGGCTCGGGAACACCTATAAAACAGGCGCTCGGCGAGGTCGGCACGGTCGAGGGCTATTACGCCGCGGATCTTGCCCATTCGCTGGCACAAAAATATAAAATAGAAATGCCGATAACCGAGGAATGTTACGCTATACTTTACGAGGACAAGGACGTAAGGGACGTTCCGAACGACCTAATGCGCCGCCCTAAGCGCAGTGAGCATTAATAATCGATAAAAAGTAAAACGGGCTGTCTCAGACAGCCCGTTTTAAGCTATAATTTTAACATTCCTGCTTTTTCTTTGAAGCTATCATCTCGGGCAGTTGAGCCACGATAATTGCGGCGAATACAAGCGCACAGCCGCAAAATTCCTTGACAGACAGGGCGTTGCCCGAAATAATCCAGCCGCCCAAAGCCGCGAAAACGCTTTCAAGGCTCATTGAAAGGGAGGCGACCGACGGCTCGGCGTATTTTTGACCGACAATTTGAAGCGTATACGCCACGCCGCTTGACATTATGCCGAGGTAGAGTATCTGCGGAGCGGCGGCTAAAATGTTTGAAAGCTCGGGGCGCTCGAAAATAAACGCTAAAACCGAGGACAGAACTCCGACCACCGTAAACTGCATTACCGAAAGCTTAACCCCGCCCGTAATTCCGACAAATTTATCGATAGACAGAATATGCAGGCTGAAGGAAACCGCGCATATAAAGATAAGCAGGTCGCCGAGGTAAATTCCCCCTGTTCCGCCCGAAAGGCATAAGAGGTAAAAACCCGAAAGCGCTACAAGGACGCTGAGCCAAATAACAGGGCTTGTTTTTTTGCCCGCAAAAAACGAGATTACAGGCACTAACACCACATAAAGCGCGGTGATAAAGCCGCCGCGCGCCTCCGCCGCCGCTCCGCTCGGATAAGCCGCAAGCCCGAACTGCTGTAGATTTACCGAGATTGTAAGCATAAGCCCGCAGACCGCCGCCGCCAGAAAATACTGTTTTTTAAGTGCTTTGTCGGCGGGGAAAAAGCTCTCTTTTCTTTTTCTGCCCGTGATTTTATAAAACACAAACAGCGCCGCCGCCCCGATAAAGGAGCGCAGGGCGTTAAAGGTAAAGGACGGAACTAAATCCGCCGCGTCGCTCTGCGCCACAAAGGCAAGTCCCCATATAAGCGAGGCGGTGCAGAGAATAAGACTGCCCTTTAAATTATTTTGCTTCATTTATCTTTTCTTTCCTCATTGTAAGTGAAATTCTTTTTTTAGCGGCATCAACACCGAGTACCCAGACCTTTACGATATCCCCGACCTTTAAAACCTCACTGGGGTGCTTGATAAATCGGTCTGTAATCTGGGAGATATGCACAAGCCCGTCCTGATGAACGCCGATATCGACAAACGCGCCGAAATCTATAACGTTTCTGACCGTGCCTGTAAGCTCCATACCCGTCTTTAAATCCTCCATAGACATAATATCACTCCGTAAAAGCGGAGCGGGCAGCTCGTCGCGCGGGTCTCTTCCGGGGCGTTCAAGCTCCTTTATTATATCCTTCAGGGTGGGAACGCCGATTTGGAGGTCTTCCGCAAGCTTTTCGAGGCCTCTTTGCCCGGCATTTTCGGAAATACCCAAGGCCCTGCCCTTTCTGACATCTTCATCATTATAACCGCAAAGCTTTAAAAGGCTTTCCGCCGCATTGTAGCTTTCGGGGTGAACCGAGGTGTTGTCAAGCGGCTGTTTGCCGTCGGCAATCCGCAAAAAGCCCGCGCATTGCTCGAAGGCTTTCGGGCCTAATTTCGATACCTTTTTAAGCTGTGTGCGGCAGGTGAATTTGCCGTTTTCCTCGCGGTAGGCTACAATGTTTTTCGCCACTGCGGAGGTTAGCCCCGACACGCGGGACAAGAGCTGAACCGACGCGGTGTTAAGGTCAACACCGACTGTATTAACGCAGTCCTCCACCACGCCGTCAAGCGCGGAATTTAGCTTTGCAGGCGGCATATCGTGCTGATACTGACCGACTCCTATCGCCTTCGGGTCGATTTTAACAAGCTCGGCAAGGGGGTCTTGAAGTCTTCTTGCGATTGATACCGCGCTCCTAAGCGACACATCATAATCGGGGAACTCCTCGGCGGCAAGCTTGGACGCGGAATAAACGCTCGCCCCCGCCTCGGATACTACCATATAGGAAAGCCCGTTGTCAAGCTCCCTTATAACCTCGGCGGCGAAAACCTCGGTCTCGTGGCTCGCCGTGCCGTTGCCTATGGCGAAAACCCGCACAGAGTATTTTTTAACCAGCTCTTTTATAATCTTTTTCGCTTCTTCAACCTTATTTTTAGGCGGAACAGGGTAGATAACCCCCGTATCAAGCACCTTGCCCGTGCCGTCCACCACCGCGACCTTACAGCCCGTTCTGTAGCCGGGGTCAAGTCCTATCGTTACCTTATCCTTAACGGGCGGCTGCATTAAAAGCTGTCGCAGATTGGTGGAAAAGACCTTGATTGCGGATACGCTCGCCCGCTCTGTAAGCTCGGAGCGAATCTCACGCTCGACAGATGGGAAAATAAGCCGCGTGTAGGCGTCCTCCGCCGCCGCTTTTACGGCAGCTGTCGCAGGCGAGCCCTCTTTAATATGGTTTTTCGCGATTATAAACATCGCCTTGTCGCGGTCGAAATCAACAGAGACCTTTAAAAAGTCCTCCTTCTCGCCGCGATTAATTGCAAGTATTCGGTGATCGGGGATTTTTGAAAGCGGCTCGGAATAGTCCTTATACATCTCATAAACGCCTAATTCCTCCCCCGCCGCCTTGACTGTAAGAACGCCGTGAGCCGAGCAGACAAACCGCATACGCTTTCTTATGTCCGCGTCGTCCGAGATTTTCTCGGCTATAATATCCATGGCGCCCTGCAAAGCGTCCTCGGCGGTTTCGACCCCCTTTTCGGAGTCTATGTAATTTTCGGAAAGCTTTATCGGCTCTTCGCAGTCGGGCGACTGGGCGTAAATTATCTCCGCTAAAGGCTCTAAGCCCTTTTCCTTTGCGGCGGAAGCCCTTGTTTTGCGCTTTTTCTTGTAAGGACGGTAAATATCGTCAAGCTCGGTAAGGGTCTTAGCCGCGTCTATCGCCGAAACAAGCTCCTCTGTAAGCGCGCCCTGCTCCTCGATCGCCGCCTTTATCTTTAGGGCGGTTTCCTCCATATTCCGCAAATATGAAAGCCTGTCGGACAGCTCGCGGAGTATCTGGTCGTCAAGGGAGCCTGTCGCCTCCTTGCGGTAACGCGCGATAAAGGGGACGGTGTTGCCCTCGTCAATAAGCTTTACTGTATTCTCCACCTGAAAGGGCTTAAGAGAAAATTCCTCGGTCAGTATCTTAATTATTTCCATTAAATCACCTAAAGTTTAAGTTCAAGGGTTTTGCCCGAATTTTTGTATTCCCGAAAATTTACCCCCGCGGTGGCAAACATACGCTTTGAGGCTAAAACCGAGTCGGAGTCGGAATACTTGTCCGACATATAGACAACCTCGGCAATACCCGACTGAATAATCGCCTTGGCGCACTCGTTGCAGGGGAAAAGGGTGGTGTAAACGGTACAGCCGCGGACATTTCCGCTGGCGCAGTTGAGTATCGCGTTAAGCTCGGCGTGGCAGACGTAAAGATATTTTGAATTGAGGGGATTTTCGTTCTTGTCCCACGGGAACTCGTCGTCGCTGCAGCATCGGGGCATACCGTTATAGCCCATAGACAAAATCCGATTTTCGGAATTGACTATGCAGGCACCCACCTGAGTTGACGGGTCCTTGCTCCGCATTGAGGACAAAAGGGCAATGCCCATAAAGTATTCGTCCCAGCTTAAATAATCTTCTCTTTTCAAGTAAAACGCCTCCTGTATTTTTTATTTGTCTTCCTTAAAGAAGAAAATCGCGGTAAGGAGCATAATTACGGGGAAAAGGGCGGATACCGCAAAGCCCGCGTGCAGGCTTTTTATATCGGCGATAATGCCCAATATCCAAGGACCTAAGCAACAGCCGAGGTCGCCGCACATAGCGAAAACGCTGAACATCACCGCGTCGCCGCGCGGAAAGGCTTTAGCCCCTGCGGAGTAAGTCCCCGGCCACATAACGCTTACCGTAAAGCCGCAAAGAGCGCAGGATATAAGGGCTAAAAGCGGGATATTTACGAACGCCGCCGTTAAATAGCAGGCGGCGCAAAGCGCGCTTAATACAATAACCGTCTTCCTGAAGGATACCCTTTCGGAAAATCTTGCGTAGAGCACGCGCCCCGTTCCCATAAATATCGCAAAGGCACAGGGACCCGCCAGATCGCCTATCACCTTTGAAACGCTGAGAGCCTGCTGTGCGAACATTGAAGCCCACTCCGCCATCGCGATTTCGCTTGCGCCCGCACAAAGCATCATAACCATAAAGCACCTAAACAGCGGCGAGCTTAAAAGCTTTTTAAGGCTGTCGCTCTTCCGTTCGGGCTCAGGCTCGATAATCGGCACTTTTAAGAAGCTGAACATATTAATAAAGGGTACCGCCGCCCAGATAAGGGGGATATACATCCAGTTTGCGTACCCGAAAAGGCTTACCAAAAAGGTGGTTACAAGGGCGGTTACTGCCTGTCCCCAGCAGTAAAAGGAATGTAGTATCGACATATTGCCGCTCTTGTTTTTTGTCGGGAGCATTTCGACCATAGGGCTTAAAATAACCTCCATAAGCCCGCTTGCAAAGGCGTAAACCGTGACCGAAATTACAATTCCGACATAGGGGTCAGGCAAAATTCTCGGCAGAAAAGAAAGCATAGCAAGCCCCAGCGCGGCAAAGCCCTGACACATTATCGCCGTTTTTCTGTAGCCGAGAAGCCCCACGATTTTAGGGGTAAGCATATCGGTCACAAGCTGGGTTATAAAGTTGAACATTATAAGTCTGCCTAATTTTTCATAGCCTATTTTATAGACATCCTGAAGCGCTATAAAAAGTATGGGCAGAAAGTTATTGACTATCGCCTGAACGAAAAGACCCGCGTAGGAGGCGATTTTCGTAGAGGTGTAGCTTATTCTCTTAGTCATTTTTTATTTCCTTGATTATATTTAAAATTTGAGCGGGTGTGCTTGCGATATATTTAGCGCCGTTTTCCCGCAATTCTTGCTCGGTTCTGAAGCCCCAAAGAACGCCGATACCCGTCGTTTTCGCGTTCACCGCCGCCGCCATATCCATTCCCGAATCGCCGACAAGCGCACAAGCTTCGGGCGTTACGCCGAGCTCCTTTATAACCTCAAGGGTCAAGGCGGGGTCGGGCTTTGTATTATAGCCCTCGCGCTTGCCCGCGACGGTATCGAATATATCGCCGAAGACCTTATCAACCACCTTTTGCGCCATCTGATGCGCCTTGTTTGAAATCACGGCGATTTTTAAACCCTGTTTTTTAAGCTCGCAAAGCAGCTCCTTAATTCCGTCGTATGCGTCGGTTTTATCAAAATAATGCTCCCTGTAGCGCGCCATAAAAAGCTCTAAGCATTTTTTCTTATTTTCCTCGTTTTTTTCACCCTCGGGCAGAGCGCGCTCAATAAGCTTCGGTATCCCGTCGCCCACAAGGTATTTGTACTCCTCGGTTTCGTGAGGGGGAAAATTCAAGCTTTTAAGAGCAAAATTAGTGCTGTCGGCAAGGTCGGCAAGGGAGTTTACAAGGGTGCCGTCCAAATCAAACAATACCGCTTTTATCATTAATAACCCCTCCTAATTGTAAAGTGCATATACAAAAAACCCCTTAGCAGCCGCTAAGGGTTATTTTTGCAAGTCAAAACTTTAGATTGCTCTGGTAACCTTTCCCGAACGTAAGCAGCGGGTGCAAACATTGATACGACGCGGAGAACCGTTTACTATTGCTTTAACCTTTTTAACGTTGGGCTTCCAGGTTCTGTTGGAACGTCTGTGAGAATGGGAAACCTTAATTCCGAAAGCAATTTCCTTATTGCAGATATCACATTTAGCCATGGTCTGCACCTCCTTCTTTCTGTCGGTCGTCCGACCGAACCACATAGCAACACTTATAATAGCATACCGCGCGGGAAAAATCAAGTGTTTTTTTACAATCAGGCCAAAAGCTGTGCCAAAGTGATAACAAGCGGCATTGTGACCGCCGCGGCGACCGTGCTTAAGGAAACCATATCCACCGAAAGCGGCGTATCCGCCCCGTATTTTGAGGAGAACATAGTCGTAATCGCCGCAACAGGCGCGCTGACCGAAATAATCACCGAAACAAGCAGAGTTCCCCTTACTCCCAAAAGATATAAAGCTCCGAGCACCGCGAGGGGATAGACTATCATTCTGAGCAAGACCGCAAACAGGCACTTTGCGTCCTTAAGGGCGGTTACAAGGCTGTTCTGTGCCAAGTGGTAGCCGATAATAAGCATCGGCAGAGGGGTGTAGATAGCCGAAATATAGTCGATTGTGGAATATAGAATTTTCGGTATGGGAATCGAGAAAACAAAAATCACAAGCCCTATCGTAAGCCCTATAATCCCCGGGTTTATGAACAGCTTTTTCGGTTTAATGTACCTTTTGTCCCCGCTTATAAGGAAAACGCCGTAGCTCCAGATGACAAGATTGAACATTATAATATAAGCCGAGCCGTAGAGGGTGCCGTCCGCCCCTAAGATTACCTGCTGGAGCGGAAGCGACATAAAGCCGCAGTTGGCAAAAATTGTGCCGAAGCGCAGTACGCGCTCCCGCGCCTTATCCTTTGAATGAAGAATCAAATAGCTTAAAAGTATCATAAACACCTGAACAAGCAGGGTGACGGCAAACGCAAAGGCAAGGGACTTCATAAGCTCGCGGCTGTACTCGCGGATAAGGGATTTTATGATAACGCAGGGGGTGACGATGACAAGGGCAATGTCGGTACAGCAACGCGCGCCCTCGGCGGTCATTATTTTTGCCTTAGCCGCGACAAAGCCTGTCGCTATCATCAGCATAAGAATCATAACCTGCGAAAAAACGGTTGCAAACATTATTTTACGCTCTCCGCAAATTTCTTAAAGGCTCGAATGCCCTCGGGTGTGCGCTTATACACGCCCGCGTGCTCAAGCACCTTTGCAAATACAAGACCGATTTCGTCCTTTATGATTTTACCGATATTTTCCCTTGTAATAAGAGGATATTTATTCTTTATTTCCTCCGCCCAGTCATAATGCTTTGAGAGCACCCCGTCATTTTTAATATCCCTGTTTTCGAGTATAGCCTCTTCGAGCAACGCCATCTCGTTTTTAAGGCGGGCGGGAAGGACGGCCAGCCCCATAACCTCAATAAGCCCGATATTTTCCTTTTTGATATGGTGCAGCTCCTTGTGCGGGTGATATACGCCAAGCGGGTGCTCTTTAGTGGTTATATTGTTGCGAAGCACCAAATCAAGCTCAAAACTCTCCCCCTTTTTGCGGGCAATCGGCGTTATGGTGTTGTGCGGCTCGCCGTCTGTTTCGGCGAATATAAACGCCGACTCGTCTGTATAGCCGCGCCAGGTCTTTAAAATCTTGTCGGCAAGCTCAATAAGGCGGTCGGTATCGGGCGAGGAAAGCCTTATAACCGACATTGGCCACTTTAAAATACCCGCCTCAACATCATTAAAGCCCTCAAAGGAAAGGGGATACTCAACCGCCGCCTTTGCCATAGCAAAGGTGTAATTGCCGCCCTGAAAATGGTCGTGGCTTAAAATAGAGCCGCCCACAATCGGCAAATCGGCGTTAGAGCCGACAAAATAATGCGGGAACTGCTTTACAAAATCGAGCAGCTTTTTAAAGGTGTCGCGGTTTATCGCCATAGGGGTGTGCTTAGCGTTAAATACTATGCAATGCTCGTTGTAGTAAACATAGGGCGAATACTGGAAGCACCAGTCGCTGTTGTTAATTTTAACCGGGATAACCCTGTGATTCTGCCTTGCGGGGAAGTTAAGCCTGCCCGCGTAGCCCTCGCACTCGCGGCAGAGCATACATTTAGGGTAGCCCGCCTGCGGCGCGTTCTTTGCCGCGGCTATCGCCTTGGGGTCTTTTTCGGGCTTTGAAAGATTTATTGTAATGTCAAGGTCGCCGTATTCGGTTACCGTGACCCATTTTATGTCCTTTTCCACGCGGTAACGCCTTATGTAATCGCTGTCACAGCTAAGTCGGTAAAAATAATCGGTTGCCGCCTTGGGTGACTCATTATAAAGCTCATTAAAGCGTTCGGTGACCTCGGAGGGGCGGGGCATCATTGCCCCCATAAGCCTTGTATCAAACAAATCGCGGTGAACGATACTGTCCTCTATAAGCCCCTTTTCCACCGCGAAATCAAGCAGCTCCTTTAAGGTTTCCTCAAGATTTACGTCGGTAAACTCTTCTTCACAGCCGTATTCGTCCAAATTTAAAATTTCAAGAATACGGTTTGTTACATAAATTCTGTCCCGCTCGGTGAACAGACCTTTTTCCATTCCGTAGCAGACAAGCTTTTTAATACTTTTATCAATCATTTATCACACCGTCCCATTTTAAATTATATCTATTTTACGGTGTGCTGTCAATCAGATTTTAGATATCAGATATCAGAAAGCGGAGACTTGCGCGCTATGTATAATCTCTAATGCTTATCCGCGCCGCATTTGCCTTCCATCGGGCAACAGCTGCAGCCACAGCCGCAGGAGCTTTTGCCGATTTTTCGGTTTTTAACCGCTTTTATGATAATCGCCGCCGCTGCCGCCGCAACGGCAAGCGCGACAATTATTGTTCCTATATTTTCAGAAAACCACGAAAGCATACGTTTCCCTCCCTAATTCGCTTTAACCGCCGAAATCTGCGGAAGCCGACCGTTTTTTTTCGCGGGTCTTAAAAGGAAGTAAAGCATTACCCCCAAAACCGCCAAAGCAAAGATAAACTCGAAAATATTAATATTTCCCGTAACCGCCGAGCCAATCTGATAAACGATAAGCGACACGGCGTATGCAAAGGCGCACTGATAACCGATAGCAAAGGCGGTCCATTTTCCGCTGTTCATTTCGCGCTTTATGGCACCCATAGCGGCAAAGCAGGGGGCGCAGAGCAGATTGAAAATAAGGAAGGAATAGGCAGATAGGCGGGTCATACCCTCAAAGTCAAGCACGCCGAACACGCCGACAACCTCCTCCTTAGCGACAAGTCCCATAACCGTGGCGACGGTTGCCTTTACCGTTCCGAAGCCTAAGGGTGCAAAGATTTTGCAGACCGCGCCGCCTATTATTCCGAGAAGACTGTTTTCAAGCTCGGTATCGGTGCCAAATCCTAAATGTCCGTCGGTAACGCCGAAGCTCGACCCCGCCCAGATAACTATTGACGCTAAAAGAATTATTGTTCCCGCCTTCCTTATAAAGGAGCTTGCCCGCTCCCACATACTGCGCAGGATATTGCCGGGCGTCGGCATATGATAGGCGGGCAGTTCCATAACAAAGGGCGCGGGGTCGCCCGAGAACATTTTTGTCTTTTTAAGGATTATTCCCGACACAATAACCGCCGCGATACCCACAAAGTAGGCGCTGGGGGCTACCCACCACGCGCCGCCGAAAAGCGAAGCCGAAATAAGCGCGATAATCGGAAGCTTTGCACCGCAGGGGATAAAGGTGGCGGTCATAACCGTCATTCTGCGGTCGCGCTCGTTTTCGATGGTGCGCGACGCCATAATCCCCGGTACTCCGCAGCCCGTGCCGATAAGCATAGGTATAAAGGATTTTCCCGAGAGTCCGAATTTTCTGAAAACCCTGTCAAGCACAAAGGCGATACGCGCCATATAGCCGCAGGCTTCAAGGAATGCGAGGAAAATAAACAGCACAAGCATTTGCGGCACAAAGCCCAGCACAGCCCCCACGCCGCCCACAATGCCGTCAAGCACAAGGCTTTTAAGCGGGTAGGCACAGTTTAGTGCGTCAAGCCCCTTTTCGGCAAGCACGGGAATACCGGGTATCCACACCCCGTAGCTTTCGGTCTGCGGGACATCTTCTGCTTCAAGAGCCTTATCAACCGTCTCGGAAATATCAAAGCCCGCCTCTGCCAATGAATCGGCATAGGTAGAATAAGCCTCGTCAAAATCGGCAAAGCTGCCGTCATTTATCGCCGCCTTTAACTCTTGAGCGCCCACCGTTCCCGCCGCGGCGGCGTTTTCAACCGCGGCTTTTACCTCGGCTGTAAAAATGTTCTCGGCGGCGAAGCTGTCCATAGCCTCGTTATAGCTGTTCGTACCTATCCCGAAAAGGTGCCAGCCGTCGCCGAACACGCCGTCGTTTGCCCAGTCGGTCGCAACCGTGCCGACCGTCGAAACCGATATGTAATAAACCAAAAACATAACCGCCGCAAAAATAGGCAGTGCGGCAAAGCGGTTGGTAACCACCCTGTCAATTTTATCCGAGAATGTGAGTCTGCCCGCGGATTTTTTCCTGTAACAGCCCTTTAATAAAGAGGCGATATATATGTAGCGTTCGTTGGTGATTATGCTTTCCGCGTCGTCGTCACATTCCTTTTCCGCCGCCTTTATGTCGTTTTCAATGTGCAAAAGCACATTTTCCTCAATATTAAGGCGCTCTAAAACCTTTGGGTCGCGCTCAAAGATTTTAACGGCGTACCAACGCTGATTTGAAAGAGGATAATTATGCAAAGCCGCCTCCTCAATATGGGCGAGGGCGTGCTCGACAGGTCCCGAAAAGGTGTGCGGCGGGGTAGGCTTTTGCTCCTTTGCCGCGTCCGCCGCCGCCTGTGCGGCTTCGGCTATACCCGTACCCTTAAGCGCCGATATTTCAACAATTTTTAAATTAAGCCGCCGTGAAAGCTCCGCGGTATCTATCTTATCGCCGTTTTTTCTTACAACGTCGGTCATATTTATCGCAATAACCAAAGGAATCCCAAGCTCGGCGAGCTGGGTGGTGAGATAAAGGTTTCTTTCAAGGTTAGTGCCGTCTATTACGTTAAGTATCACGTCGGGCTGTTGCTCTGTAAGGTAATTTCTCGCCACCACCTCTTCGAGGGTGTAGGGTGAAAGGGAGTAAATACCCGGCAAATCCACGACGGTAACGCCGTCAAAGCCTTTAAGCCTGCCCTCCTTTTTCTCGACTGTAACACCCGGCCAGTTGCCGACAAATTGATTTGAGCCTGTGAGCGCGTTGAAAAGGGTGGTCTTTCCGCAGTTTGGATTGCCCGCCAAAGCTATTTTTATATCCATATCCATTTCCTTTCATTGTGTTAGCTTATGCTAACTTAATAGCCTAAAAATATGGGGTCGCCCCCAAAGCTTATTCAACCTCTATTATTTCGGCGTCCGCTTTTCTGAGCGACAGCTCATATCCGCGCACGGTAACCTCAATCGGGTCGCCCAAGGGCGCGGTTTTGCGGATATGTATTTCCGCTCCCTTGGTAATTCCCATATCCATAATTCTGCGTTTTACCGCGCCCGCTCCGTTAAGCCTTACGACCCTTACGGTTTCGCCGACCGCGGCCTGCTTTAAGGTTTTCATTTATTTCCCTCCTCCTGAATTATTATCCTCTGTGCCGTTTCGCGGCTTATCGCAACCCGCGTTTCTTTTACGCTTACGATAATATTTCCGCCTATGACGTTTATGATACGAACCTCTCCGCCGACCGCGAAGCCGAGGCTTTCAAGGTGTCTTTTCAACTCGTCTCCGCCTCCTATTTTCTTGATAATAAGCGCCTCGCCGATGGCGGCGTATGTCAGCGGCATAAATTTTCCTCCTTGATTAGCAAAGGCTAACTGTAAAGTGCAAATTAAGGTTAGCTGTTGCTAACCACATAATATAATACTCATTATAACAGGTTTTGTCAACTCTTTTTTGCAATTTCGGCAAAACGGCAGATGCGTTAGCTTTTGCTAACCGATTTTCTGTGCAAAATTACCCCGACTGTATTTGCCGATTTTTGTTGCAATTAGGTCTTGTTTGTTATATAGTAATAGTGGTGATTTAAAATGGATTTAATAAACAGCGCGGCGGGCACTCCGATAGGACGGGTTATTTTAAGCGGCGCGGTCGTAAATTTTGTGCTTGTAATACTCGGCAGTCTTTTGGGACTGCTCTTTAAAAAGGGTATTCCCGAAAGGGTTCGCAAAACCCTTATGAACGGAATGGCGCTCTGTGTTATTTACATAGGCGTAACGGGACTATTTGAGGAAAACACCAACATAATAATTATTATTCTGTCCCTTGCGGCGGGGTCGGTCATAGGCGAGCTTATTGACCTTGACAGGCGGGTGAACAGCCTTGGCGAACGGCTCGAAAAAAGCTTTAACAAAAAGGGTGGCAACACAAAAATAGCCGACGGCTTTGTGACCGCGACCCTGCTTTTCTGCGTGGGCGCTATGTCGATAGTAGGCTCTGTAAACAGCGGCATTTCGGGGGACAACTCCACCCTTTACTCAAAATCGGTAATCGACTGCGTTTCGGCAATGGCGTTTACCTCGAGCCTCGGTATCGGGGTAATGCTTTCCGCCTTTCCGGTAATAATTTTAGAGGGGTCGATAACCCTTTTGGCGGCGGTAATCGCCCCCGTGCTTACCGACTCAGGTATTGCAAATATGTCGGTTATAGGCTCTTTGCTTATAATCGCGCTTGCGCTTAATATGCTGGGGCTTACAAAAATCAAGGTTATGAACTATATCCCCGCAATGCTTATTCCGCTTGTTGTGTGCTTTTTTATTTAAGGAGGCCAAAAATGTCGAAAAAAAGAACAAAAAGACAAAAGGCGATAATCAAAAGAAGAATTTTTTTAACCTGCTCCGCGGCGGTGCTGGTCGCTGTGATAGCGCTTATAGCCTTTTCGGTAAACGCCCTGCTTAAGGGCTCAAATAAGGATACGGACAAGCCCTCAGACAACAAGGACAGCTCCTCCGCCGTTTCAAGCGAAGCCGTACCCGAAACCTACGCCACCGTGATAAGCACGGGCGATATTATGGTACATTCAACCCAGCTTACAGGGGCTAAAACCTCCTCCGGCGAGTATGATTTCGGCGCCTTCTTCAAGGAGACCGAGCCCTATTTCAAGGCGGCGGATTTAGCGGTCGCAAACCTTGAGGTCACCTTCGGCGGAACCGAATCGGGGCAGTACAGCGGCTATCCCGTCTTCAACACGCCCGACAGCCTTGCAGACGCAATTAAGTCCTCGGGGCTTAATTTCCTTATTACCGCCAACAACCACGCCTATGATACGGGGCTTTACGGTTTAAAGCGCACCGCACAGGTCTTAAAGCAACGGGGCATTGAATTTATCGGCACAAGGGAAACCACCGACGACCCCGCCTATGCCGTAAAGGAAATTAACGGAATTAAGATAGGCTTTGCGAATTTCACCTATGAAACTTCGGGTCAGACCGCGGGCAGAAAGTACCTTAACGGCGCGATAATAGCGAAAGAAGCCAACGATTTGATAAACAGCTTTTCCTACAACCGAATAGACGAGTTTTATGCGGACGCAGCCAATATTATAAGCGAGATGAAGTCGGGCGGCGCGGATTATATCGTTTTCTATATGCATTGGGGAAACGAATATAAATTAAGCTCCGATACATGGCAGAAAACAATCGCTCAAAAGCTTTCAAACCTCGGGGTTAATATGATAATCGGAAGCCATCCGCACGTTATTGAGCCTGTGGAGCTTATCCGTTCGGACGACGGCGAAAGCACCACAGTATGTATTTACTCTATGGGCAACTGCGTTTCAAACCAGCGTCAGGAGATTATGGACAGCTGTCCGACAGGCCACACCGAGGACGGTGTGCTGTTCAGCTTTACCCTTAAAAAGGACAAGGACGGCGTCACCTTAAACAGTCTTGACCTTATACCGACCTGGGTGAACAAATATAAGGGCGGGAGCGGCTACCTTTACACGGTCTACCCCCTCGAAAACGCCGAGGACGGGAGCGCAAAATACTCGCTCGACTCCGCCGCCGCGGCAAAAGCCGCGAAATCCTTTGAGAGAACCAAAGCTATCGTAGCCGCGGGACTTACCGAATGTCAGCAGGCGATAGGCTGTGAAATCACATTTAAATAGTTTTTTTACGCCTTTTAAGCCTTAAAATAAAGAAGGCGCAAAGCGCGATATTCGCCGCAAGCAGAATTACGCTGCCCTCAAGCTTCATATCTCCCCCCGAGAGGTATTTGTTTCCGCTCCAAAGGGTGTTTATAAGCGCGGGGTATTCCGCCGAAACGGTCAGACTGCCGAGCAGAAATCCGCTTACCACGTTATAGAAGAATCGGGCGGTTATCGGCGCTAAAATCGAGTAGGAATACTCGGCTAAGAGACAGAGGATAACGTTTGTAAGGATCATATTAACGGCGTAAATTACCCCGTGCGAGAAAACGCTTATGTTAAGCGAGATAAAAAGCAGGGTAACAACCGCTGTTACAACAGGCAGGCTGTAATATTTTCTGTAAAGCTTAAAAAGGTAACCTCTGAGCAACAGCTCGTTTGCGGCGGCTTCAAACAAAAGCGCGATAAGCCAAAACGCTATTCCGCCTGTTTTCTCCGCCCCGTTAAGCTTAAGCGACTTTAACAGCCAAAGAATTAAAACGGTAATGCCCAAAGGGATTACTGCGGTGATAAGCCCCAGCGAATAATGCCTGAGCTTGTTTTTAAAGTTGAACACCCGAAGCTTGTTTTTTTCGACCGCCCTTATAAAAAACAGGGTGAACGCAAGCGTAACCGCAAAAAATACCCCCTCGCGCCAAAGGGTTAAAAGGGCGGGGCTTTCGGTTTTTATATCGGGTATATAATAGGCGATGACTATAGCCAAATCGAAAAAGAAAAGCGTTTTATAGATGTTTACGATTAAATTCTTCACGTAGGTTCCCTTCTGTCACTTGACATTTTTTAAATATTACGCTATAATAAGTGTGTAAGGCAAACCGATAGACGGTTAGCCCCTAACTAAGAACTAAAAAAGATTTAGCCGCTGAGTTTGGACGCTGGGCGGCTATTTCTTTTTTGTTATTTGCATAACAAGTGCGATAATTGCAACAATGAGCGTTCCTAAAAGAAACAGGTCGTTGTATGTAACCATAAGCACCACCCCCTCTTGAGGGGCAAGAGTTTTACCGCCTACCGTTTAAGGTCCACTTTACACGGGTATATTATAACAGTATCTTACGGATTTTGCAACTGTCGATTGACAAACGTAGGAAATTGGGGTATACTAATTTGCGAACGAGTTGCAAATTTGAAAATGATTGGAAAAATTACCGTGAATAAAATAATTAAATGCATTTCGCCGATTATCGCGGCGGTTTTAATTTTGCTCTGCTTTTCCGCCTGTGCTGATGTAAAGCCGTCGGAAAGCGGAAAAATCAAGGTTGTCTGCACGGTTTTCCCGATTTACGACTGGACAAGGGAAATAGCGTCAGACAAAGCGGAAATAATATGGCTTACCGAGGGCGGCACAGATATGCACAGCTTTCAGCCCTCGGCGGCGGATATGGTTAAAATAGCCGAGTGCGATATTCTTATATATATCGGCGGCGAGTCGGATAAATGGGTGGACGAGGCTGCAAAGCAGTACCGAAACGAAAAACGCACACTTGTTAATTTAACCGCCCTTTTGGGCGGCTCCTTAAAGGAAGAGGAGCATACCGAGGGTATGCAGGAGGAGCGGCACGGACACGGGGAAGAGGAAACGGAGTACGACGAGCACGTTTGGCTTTCCCTTAAAAACGCCTTGCTTTTTACGAACTCTATTGCCGACGCTTTAGCGGAAAAAGACTCCAAAAACGCCGAATTTTATAAGGAAAATGCCCGAAATTACACCGAAAAGCTAACCGACCTTGACGGCGGATACCAAAAGGCGGTAAGCGAAGCAAAAAACAAAACCCTGCTTTTTGCCGACCGTTTTCCCTTCAGATATTTAACCGAGGATTACGGGCTTTCGTATTATGCGGCGTTCCCGGGGTGTTCCGCCGAAACCGAGGCGAGCTTTGAGACCGTGGCGTTTTTAAGCGCTAAAACCGATGAATTAGGGCTAAAATATATAATTAAAACCGAGACTGCGGCGACAAAAATCGCCGAGACGGTGATTGCCAACACCAAAGAAAAAAATCAGGAAATACTGGTGCTTGACAGTATGCAGTCGGTAGGTATTAAGGACGCAAAGAAGGGAACTACCTACCTTTCGGTTATGGAAAAAAATCTTGAAACGATTAAAAAGGCATTAGGAGAATAGTATGTCGCTTCTTACAGCTTATAATTTAAAGCTCGGCTATGAGGGCAAAACGGTTGTAGATAACCTCAATTTCACGGTAAACAGCGGGGATTACCTTTGCATAGTCGGGGAGAACGGCTCGGGCAAAACCACCCTTATGAAGACAATTTTGCACCTTAATTCCCCGATTTCGGGGAAAATCGAAACGGGGGACGGCTTAAAGCCGTCGGAAATCGGTTATCTGCCACAGCAGACCGAGGTACAGCGCGATTTCCCCGCCTCTGTATGGGAAATTGTGCTGTCGGGAAATTTAGGTCACAGCGGTCTTATGCCCTTTTATTCCAAAGAGCAAAAGGACAAGGCTCGGGAAAACCTTAAAAAAATGGGTATATCGGATCTTTCTAAGCGTTGCTACCGCGAGCTTTCGGGCGGTCAGCAGCAAAGGGTATTGCTTGCCCGCGCGCTGTGCGCCACCGCCAAAATGCTGTTACTGGACGAGCCTGTTTCGGGGCTTGACCCCTCTGTTACGGAGGAGATGTACTCCGCAATCGAAGCCCTTAACAAAGATGGCATAACCGTAATTATGATTTCCCACGATATGAATGCGGCGCTCAAATACTCGACCCATATTTTGCAGATAGGCAAGGACGTTTTCTTCGGCACTAAGGCAGAATATCTGAAATACAGGGAGGAAAGCGGTATATGAGCGGAATATTTGCGGAAATCGCCCATTATTTTGAATACCCCTTTGTCCGCTACGCTATGATAGCGGGTGTGCTTATCGCCCTTTGCTCCTCGCTGCTTGGGGTGACGCTGGTATTAAAGCGGTTTTCCTTTATCGGGGACGGGCTTTCCCACGTTGCCTTCGGTGCGTTGGCGATAGCCTCCGCCTTAGGTATTTCAAACAATATGCTGATAGTGCTTCCCGTCACGGTTATAAGCGCGGTACTGCTCCTTAAAACGGGTAAAAACGCGAAAATCAAAGGGGACGCCGCGATTGCTATGATTTCGGTCGGGGCATTAGCTATCGGCTACCTTGTTATGAATGTGTTTTCAACCTCCTCCAATGTTTCGGGGGACGTTTGCAGCACCCTTTTCGGCTCGACCTCCATTCTCACCCTCTCTAAGGGCGAGGTTTGTCTCTGCGCGGCGCTGTCGGCGGTTGTGACGGTCATATTTATCCTCTTTTATAACAAGATTTTTGCCGTCACATTTGACGAAGGCTTTGCGCGGGCGACAGGCGTAAGGGCGGGAACATATAACCTGCTGATAGCGGTTGTCACGGCGGTTATTATAGTGCTTGCGATGAATTTGGTAGGCTCTCTGCTTATCTCGGCGCTGGTGATTTTCCCCGCGCTGTCGGCAATGAGACTCTTTAAAAGCTTCCGCCCCGTCGTGATTTTTTCGGGGATTATTTCGGTTTTCTGCGCCGCCGCGGGAATACTTTTTTCAATCCTCGCGGGAACGCCCGTCGGCTCAACCGTGGTTGCGGCGGATATGCTTGCGTTCTTACTTTGCAGTATGATAGGCGCGGTGAGAGGTAGATAAATGAAAAAGCTTCACACCATACCTCCCCTTTATAATAAAGACTCTCGGGTGCTTATTTTAGGCAGCTTTCCGTCGGTAAAATCAAGAGAGCAGGCGTTTTTCTACGGTCACCCGCAAAACAGGTTTTGGCGGGTTTTGGCCGATATTTTTGAAAGCGAAGTGCCGATCAATATAGAGGATAAAAAACGCCTTATTTTAAATAACCGCTTGGCGCTTTGGGACGTTATCGCCGAGTGCGAGATAACAGGCTCGTCTGATTCGAGCATCAAAAATGTTATTCCGAATGATATAAGTAAAATTTTAGCCGACAGCGATATAAAGGCAATTTTCGTAAACGGCAGGACGGCGGAAAAGTATTATATCCGCTATACCGAGCAGCTAATCGGCAAAAAATCGGTTTGTCTTCCGTCAACAAGTCCGGCTAACGCTTCGTGGAGTATTGAAAGGCTCTGCGAGGAATGGAAAATTATAAAGGAATATACAATTCGCCCGTAAATGGGCGAATTTTTTATTTTATAAAAATTTGCTTGAC